>JBGQLF010000899.1:0-5187 GCA_041499985.1 Gemmataceae bacterium | reverse complement strand
TGCGCCAGCCGCCGCAGCCGTTCGTAGGCCCGGCTGATCAATTCCTGCCGCGCCGCCGCGTCCCCGGCTGCCAGGCGGTCGAGCAACCCCTGGAGCTGGGTGGAGGAATCGGCGGCCATGGGAACTGCCTCCTCTGGATCGCGAAATCGGGATGAGCACCTGACCGAGTGCCGGCGATGAGTCAGTGCGCACTATACGCTGCCCGCCAGGCCCAGGCAAAAAAAATCTCGGAAGGACTGATCGGTTTGGCTCCGCGCGCGGGCTTGTCCAGATAGGGCACAACAAGTGCCCGACAACGACCGCCTTCTCCGGGCTGTTCCGCCCGGCAGAGCGAGTCCTGGCTTCCCTGATTCCGGAGATCCCCCCATGTTCGCCTCCCTGCTCGAGAAGCTGTCTGCGCGCAACCGCCGGCCGGTCCGATCCACCAGCCACCAGCCGACCCGCTCTCGGCGCTTCCAGCTCGAGGCCCTGGAGGACCGCACACTTCTATCGTCGGCCCCCTACGTCTATAGCGTCCTCGACGATCGCGTGCAGGCGGCAGGCCACACGTTGGCTACGGCTCAGACGGTGAACCTGATGCCGATGATGGAGTCCCAGGTCGTCAACAATCTCAGCAACGCTCTGACCACGGATCTGTACAAGATTCAGCTCAAGAAGGGGCAAGTCGTGACCGCCTCCGCGGATGCTTTCGCTGGGTTCGCGCCGCCGGCGCCCCCGGGCATCGGCAAAATCCCTGTGACGGGGCCCTGGGCCCTCGGCAAAATCGCCTTGTGGGATGCGACGGGTCATGAACTGATCAGCGGGGACAACACCCAGGCGCCCGCCACGAATCCGTCGCTCAATTACCGGGTGCAACAGGATGGCACGTACTACGTGCTGAGCGACCTCGAGACGAGCCCCGTTTTCAAGGGCCTTGGCCCCCTCTACTCCTCCCCCGACTACGTCCTCAACATCCGCCCGATCGGCTTGAACCAGGCCATGCAGGACCCCAGCTGGCTGAACCGCGCCGGCGGCGAGCTGGACGTCTGGCTCGACGGGAACGTGCTCGATGTCAGCGGGCCGGCGGGGCACGGCTTCGGCATTCGCGGCAACTGGCGGGAGACCTCCGCCAAGTCCGGGGCGAATTACACCTCGACCTATGTGGCCAGCGGGAACCTGTACTTGCAAACCGCGGTGGGCGACATCGGACTGACTGTGCCGAGCGGCAGCCTCTTTTCCGTCACGACCCAGGCGTCGCCATGGGGCCAGTACTTCGGCGCGCTGGCGTCCATGACGGGGACCTTTACCTTGTCGCTAAACGATCTCGCGAGTTCCTTTGGCCAGGGCAGCGCCTACGGCCTGGGTCTGAGCGCTGCCCTGCCGCAGGGCGGCTGGGGGATCAAGCTGGGCAGTGACCTGACGAACACCGGCGCCCCGCTCGACGCCGCCATCCCCTACCTGTACTGCATCACCGGCAGTGATCCGTCGCTCAGCTTCGGCGGCGTCAACGTTTCGGTCAAGAACTCCGGGGTGGACGCGAGCGTCGTCGCCGACCCCGCCGACCCGTTCCTGTACACCGGCGTGAAGGGAATTCCCGAAAGCTACGTCCCCGATTTCGCCTTTGCCGGCTCCGCGCACGGCCTGATCCCCTTTGTCCCCGTGGCCCAGCCGAGCCACTACCCGGGGACGGTCTATGGCCAGGTCTTCAACAGCTGCAAGATCGACCTCAGCGACGCCGGCATCCCCGTCACCATCGACGGTGACTTCACCTGGAATTTCGATGCCAACCACACCGGCAAGGTCCTGGGAGGAGCGTTCTCGAACGTCGGCGACATGGTGACGGCACTCCGTACGGACCCGAGCAAGCTAACGAAGGACACGCTCCACCGGCTCGACACCGCATTCCACAACCTGAGCTTCGGCCATAATGGCACGGGCAGCATCGGCTTCGACAAGAGCGGCTTCAGCTTCGAGATCCCGGCGGTCCACGATTCCGACATCTTCGATGGTCCGGCCCAGACCTACTACCTGCACGGTGGCTCCGTCGATCCCCTGAAGGGAACCCCGCTGGCCAATCTCATCAAGAACGACGTGGATATGGACGGCTATTTCACCCGCAGCGGCCGGTTCGATGTCTCGCTCAGCGGCGACCTGGCGCTGCTCTGGACCACCTCCAAGGGCACGATCGAGCTGTCCAACGCCGGTGCCCACGTCGACGGCGCCGTCAACGCCCTGGGCATGAGCGTGCAGGTGCAGGGCGACGTGAAGCCAAACGGCGATTACGACCTCTCCGGCCAGGGCGACGTCGACTTCTACCTGGCCCACGCCACGGGCAACTTCGACGTCAAGAAGCAGAACGGCCAGAGTACCGTGTCGGTACGCGGCCAGCTGAACGCCTTGGGCAGCAGCGTCGCCATGACGGGGCAGGTTTACGCGAACGGCGATTTCACACTGACCGGCGAGGCGACGGGCAACTTCTTCCTGGCCAACGCCACCGCCGACCTGACCTTTAAGCGATGGCAGGGTGCGACCAGCTTCCACGTCGATGCCCGCGTGAACGTCCTGGGCGCCACTGTGGAGATGATCGGCGACGTACAGCCCAACGGCGATTTTGACTGCTACGGCGGGGCCCAGGTAAACCTGATCGTCGTCAACGCCACGGCGTCCTTCGACTTCGGCCGGCACGCGGGCATGACGAGCATCGCCGCCCACCTGCACGCCCATTACGACGCCGCCGTTATCCGTGGCGATATCGACGCCGACCTGACGATCCAGGCGGACGTTTCCGGCCGATCGACCTTCTCGGGTAGCGGCTCGGTGTCTGTTGAGGCTTACTACCCGCAAGGTGGCTGGAATCTCTTCAATTGGCAGTGGCAGCCGCTGGGCAGCCTTGGCCTCGGCGTCTCGAACGACACGATCTGGTTCACCGTGAACGTCGGGTCGTTCCTCCATCAGACGGTTTCGATCGCCCTGCCCCACTAACGGTAGGGGTTGCTACCGGCGGACATTGCGCGGACCTGGGGCACTCCCCGGTGCTGGTATTCGGCAAAGGGGACGGCAGCCAGGGCGCATCTGGGACGCTGGCTGGACAATCGAGAAATGATGTTCACGAAAAGCGGCCTTAGCGTGAACAAACGGCCAGAGTGCCCATTGCCGTCCTGGCGTATCCCCTTGAGCTCGGGCCCGCTGGGCCGATGGTGATCAGCATCGAATCGGCGCTCTTCTGAAGCATGTGGTGATCGGGTAACCTGATTCATTCAAGTGAACATACTGGGGCGTTATTCGACGTTGACTGGCACATGAGCCGACGGAGCGCATCTGCTAGGGAAACTCCTTACTGGTTTTACCCGATTCTGGACAAATGAAGAAGCGACCCTAGTGACCCCGCTTAGCGTGCTCTGACAGCCGGCGTAGGCGGTTTCGGAGACCACAACTCAGCCGCCGGGCGATTGCGATCGATCCAGGCGAGCGGAAGTTCGCCTAACCTCTCCCGGTGAAGCACCGCGGCGTTTTGCTTGGGGGAGAGTTGATGGGCCCGGGCCGGCACATAGGAAGTCACCTCGGCCAGGGTGACGACGCCGTCCCGGTTCGCGTCCGCCCAACCCTGGAGCGCCTCGCATAGGGCGACCACGAACCAGCCGTGCGGCTGATCCGCCCTCTCCCACTGGGGCCGGACGAATCCTCAGCCGTCGCGCAGGCCGTGACCACGGCTGCTTGGTGGTCTTTCGCTCCGTCGGCCTGGATCACTCCGCCGGCCTGACAGGTGTCGAGGAGCAGCACCGTCCGCCCCCGGATCTTTGCCAAGGCGGCGTTCAACTCGGCGCCCCAGAGCACGCAATTCTTGACGTTCGCCGACGTTCCCGCGCCGGCCAGATCGATATAGAACCCTTCCTTGGGAGCCCGGCCTGGGGGAGCTATGCTGCCATGCGTGGAAAAGAACAGGACGGCTACGTCCCGCTCCGCAACCGACTTCCCGAGCCATGCCAGCGCTGCGAGCACGCTGGTGCGGGTCGCTTGCTCACCCGCTAATACCCGGCTGTGCGTGGTGGCATAAAGCGGCTCTGCCTGGGCCAGGGCTTGGCGGACGAACCAGGCGTCTGCGGCGTACAGATCCCGCTTCCCCTTGGCTGTTAGGTTGGGCTCGACTCCGACCGTGAGGAGGTACAGATCGCTGGGCTTGGCGTCGCCCGTCCAGCCCGTAGCGTCCCAAGACACATGCGGTGTGGCCCACGGCTCCCAGAGGGTGAGCATCGCAGCACCCACGGCCGTGGAACTGACCACAACGATTAGCCACCGACGCAGCTTCATAAAACCTCACGCGCCGCTCAACCCTTGTTGAACTTTAGTAGTATAGCCGTCAATGAGCGGCGAAACGTGTGTGGACCAGCGATGTGCTTATCCTTCAACTCCAAGAGAACCGGACCTACGCGTGCTCCGACCCATCTGCCGAGCAAGCTCCGTCCGCTCGGTTTCTCGGGTACAGCGTAGTCTGGCCGCTAGCGGCCGAGCGCCACGGGGGCGTGGGTTTCCTGCATTTCCTGGCGTCCGAGTAAATGCCATGCGTACAACTCGGGAACCGGTTGCCGTGTCGCCTTGTTCCAGCAACAGCTTCCAGGCACACGGGGCAGACGTGGTGTCCGGGCGCGCCCCGCGCGCTGAACGGACTTGCCGTGGTTGGACGTAGGCCACGCGATAGCGCACCTGCCCGATGATGAGTTGCGGGTACGTGCGGGGCGCCACGCCATCCAAGTCCTCCGCGGTCACTTCGATAAGATCGACGAGCTTCACTTCTTGCCTTCCAAGCGGGATCGCGAACCAAACCGGGTGCCGCAGCCTCAGCGTACGTGCCCGGCGAATCATGTCCTTGACAAGCCAGGTAGGCTGGTGCTCGTCCCACTCCTCGTAAGCAGTCGCCATGTCCTCACCGCGACCCGGCCACCCGCCAGCGCTGGCAGCAGCGCTTCGTGAATGGCATCGGTCACTTCCGCTCAGTTTCAGAAGGTTCTCTCCACAAGCACATGCGCCGTGGACAAGAGCGTCTGACATGCCAATCCCGCTGATTCTGTGAGCTAGGAGTCCGTCCGAGAATTAGTCGATATTCCCCTATCGGAGTCCTCTTTCCTTCCTTTTTGCCACTCCGCCAGGGGTTAGATTTCGCTCGGCGCGCAGCGGTAGCGCCAGATCTTGAGGAGATTATGCGTCAGGCAC
>JBGQLF010000898.1:0-5196 GCA_041499985.1 Gemmataceae bacterium | reverse complement strand
GCGGGCGTCCTGTTCACGCGCGATCCACTGGATCCTAAGGGCCAGCGCATGCTGGTCGAGGCCTCTTGGGGCCTGGGTGAGAGCGTCGTGTCCGGCCGAGTCACACCGGACCGCTTCCAGCTCGATCGGAAGACTGGCGCGGTCCTCAATAAGCACCTAAGTAGCAAGCCAAGGATGCTAACTGTTGACGGCTTGCAAGCCGTGTCCGCCGAGAAGCAGGACCGTGCCTGTCTGGACGACTCCTGTCTCGCCGAGTTAGCTGAACTTGGCCGCCGCATCGAGGCGCTCTACGGCGGCGCGCGTGACGTGGAGTGGGCCTGGGCCGAGGGCCAATTCTGGCTGCTCCAGGCTCGGCCGATCACGAGCAGTAGCGCCGCAGAGCGCGAGCAAGTACGCCAGGAAGAGATCGCGGCCTTGACAGCGCGGGCGGCGCCGAGCGGCACGGTCTGGAGCCGGTTCAACCTGGCCGAGGTGCTGCCAGCACCGACGCCGATGACCTGGAGTGTCGTCCGCCGACTCATGGCGGGACGCGGTGGTTTCGGCCTGATGTATCGGGACCTGGGGTTCGATCCAGATCCGGCTTTGGATGAAGAGGGCATCTTCGACCTAATCTGCGGGCGGCCCTACTGCAACCTGAGCCGCGAACCGCGCCTGCACTTTCGCCGGCTCCCCTTGAAGCATTCCTTCGCTGAACTTAAGGCATTTCCTCAGAAGGCGCTCTATCCCCAACCGGTGCTGAACCCGGCTGGATTGGGCTGGAGCTTCTGGCTGCTGTTGCCCATCCGATTGCCGGCCTGGCTTTTTCAGATGATGTGTGCTGAAATCCAGCGGCAGCGCGTGAGCCGGACTTTCGCACGCCGCTTTCGTGAACAAGTCATCCCAGCTTTCACGGTGGAGGTTGACCGCGCAGCCGCCCAAGATTTGAGCCATCTCGACACGCCAGCCCTCATGGGGCGACTCGAACACTGGATCCACCGCACCCTCTGTGATTTCGCACGGGAGAGCCTCAAGCCGACTGCTCTCGCCGCCTTGGCGCTGGGCAGGCTGGAACGCAGGCTGACCCCATCGCTCGGCGCGGCACGAGCCCGCACCGCCCTCCACGAAATGATCATGGGCGTCCGCGCTGATCCGGGGGCCGACTTGCCCGGTGCGCTGCATGACCTGGCCGCAGGCCGGCTCACCCGGAAGCAGTTTCTGGAGCATTTCGGCCACCGGGGCCGGCAAGAGATGGAACTGGCCGAGCCGCGCTGGGCCGAGGATGCCCGCAGCCTGGACACGCTGCTGGGTCAGGCTTCGACGCGGCCCTCGGTAGAGGTTGTGGTGGATTGCTGGAAGAGTATAGCCGCAGATGCCAGATTGAGTCTGCGGCAAGCGGCAGTGCTCGGGGAGGAGCTGGACACCCTGCGTGGCTACCTCGGTCTGCGCGAGACCGCGAAGCATTACCTGATGAAGGGCTACGCCTTGATCCGGCAAATCTTGGTCGAGCTAGACCAGCGCTACCAACTCGATGGCGGCATATTCTACCTGACACTGGCGGACCTCCCGCAGCTGGTAGCCGGACAGAATCTGAGAAGTCTCGTGGCACGGGCCCAGCGGCGGCGGGCGCTGCTGTTGAGTCTGGATGTACCGGCCGTGCTGTTCAGCGATGACTTGGAGGTCATCGGCCGGCCGGTGGCATTGGCAGGCACTGACTGTCTGAAGGGTGTGCCGCTGTCCGTTGGCGTAGCGGAAGGACCGGCGTTGGTGCTCCGGGAGCCGACAGTCTCGGTAGCGGCTACCGAGCCATACATCCTCGTGTGCCCTTCGACGGATCCGGCCTGGGTTCCGCTGTTCCTTCGTGCCTGCGGGTTGGTCATGGAGACCGGCGGTGTGCTGTCTCACGGGGCAATTGTAGCGCGCGAGTTCGGCCTGCCGGCGGTGGCGGGGCTGCCAGACGTGCTACTCCGCGTGCGCACCGGTCAGCGCTTGCGGGTAGACGGCGGTAGCGGAACGGTAGTGGTCCTTGAGGGAGCTGCTGGAGTGGATGAGCAGACTGCCCGGACAATTCCCGGTCCTGCGAGTACACCATGCTGAGCATCGCTCGCGCTCAGGCATCGATAGCGAATCTCTTCGAGCAGGCGCCGATTGATGCCCAGCAAGTGGGCCACCACGCCACAGGCGGCGGCCACTACGCCGGCCAGGGAAAGGGTAGACGCCAGGGTGAGCGAGTGGACGTGGCCTTTGTGTCCATCGACGTGGATCGGAGAATAGTCGCTCCGGTATCCAGGTTAATCGTCGAGGCAATACAGGACCGGGGTCATGGGAAACGCGCCGAGGCCGCAGCCGACGTAGAGCCGCCAGCGCTGGCCTAGCTCGCCTTGGTCGATGACGACAGCAGGCGTCGACAGGATCTGAGCTTGTCCATTGGCCTCGGTACTCAAATCGTGCATCCCCTGCGGCAGGCCTGTGCTCGGGTCGAGGCTCCAGATCATTCCGCCCCCCGCCGCGACATAAAGACGGCTCTTCAAACCATCGCGACCAGCCGTCGCCGGCACGGGAGCCGTGACGATGGGACTGCCGAGGTCTCGCTTCCACCGCAATCGGCCGCTCGCAGCATCCAGGCAGTAGCAATGATGATCCCGTGAGGCAAAATAGACGTCGCGGCCGCTCACCAGGGCCTGCGCATGGACGCCATCCGGAACCGCGTAACGCCAAAGTTCCCTTCCGGATCGGGCCTCCACGCACAGCAGTGCCCCGGCCGGCGACTCGGTGATACTAGCCACCAAGTTGCCGTTGCCGATGCCGAAGAAGACTCGCTCTCCGTCCACCCTCGGTGAGGCGAAGGCGGAGAACTCGACCGGCAAACGCCACACGAGAGCACCGCTGCGCGCGTCGAGGCAAAACACTTCCAGCTTGCCATAGCCACTGCCGGCGTAGAGGCGGTCATTCACCACGGCCGGCTTGGCATCGACGTGGACTCCCGGGAAGTGCCAGACTTCTTTGCCGTTGCCAGCATCAAGGCAATACAGGCCGTCATCCCCGGCGCCGAAATAGACCCGGTCCCCGACGACGCAGGGACTGGATTCGGTGTGCCCCTGCGTCGCGAACTCCCAAAGCTTGTGGCCGGAGGCCGCGTCCACACAGTAGAGCTTGCACCCCGAGTCTTGGTGGAAGCCCTCGCCAATGTAGAGCCGATCCTGCCAGATGCAGGGGGATGAAAGGACCGACTTCATGCGGCCGCTGTCGTCGAACCGCCACTGGGGTTGGCCTGTGCTCCGGTCGAGACAGTAGAGGGCACCACGCGATGAAAACACACCATGATGCGCCACTGCTGTGTAGACGCGCTCACCTGCGATCAGCGGTGAAGAACAGATCGAGCCCTCGCCCGGCGGCTCGAAAGTCCAGGCCACCGACAGCGTCCCTTGCGAGCGCGCTTCCGCGATGCAGACCATGACGCTCAGAAGGATACTGGCCAAGCCCATCACGCCCAGCGTGACGGCCTCCGATGATAGGCCTATTCCCCTGACGACAGTGGTTCCCCGGGGCGAGACCAAGAGCAAATGGTACAAGCCAGCCCACGCGCCGAGTCCGATCACCAGGACCGATCGTTGGTCCGCAGCCAGCAACGGCCGATCATGGACCACGCCGTAGCCGATTACGGCCAGACTGATCAGCGCCAGCGTCCAGAGCATGATCCACTCACCCCGGCTCGGTCCCGAGAGAGCAGCCTCGTCCGTCGCAGCTCGCTGCCGGCAACAGGACCAGTACGCGCCCAGCAATGCGACCCCACCCATGACGGTCCATAAGAGGACGCGGCTACTCCACCAAGAACGGGCGAACGAGGCGGTAAGCCAGGCATGGGTCAGGTAGAACGAACTGTTCGTACTGAGGACTGCAAACGCAGCCAACCAGCGTCGGAACCACAGAATCAGGCCGGCGAAGACTCCGGGAAACAGCATAGACAGCACGGTGAGCGGTCCGCCTACCAGGACCGTGGGGATGACTGCAAGGATCGGCGGCGTAATCATGACAAGGACCTCGGCGGCGTGGAGGAGCGACGACGATTCCGTCCTCCTACTGGGGGAGTCCGGGGGCCCGAATCGGTGGCAAGCCAAGCTCTCGCCGGACCGCGTTCGCCTGCTCCGGCGTAATCCGATAGATGAAGATGGAATAGCCTGCCTTGGCGATCGGCTCGAAGTGGCGGAAATAGGCGTAGTCCTGCACGCCGATGAAGTGATACCGACCCTGGCCGTCACAAGCGGTGTAGGGGGCACCCCGGATGAAGTTGACGGAGACCGCATAGAAACCGGGCAAGGGGCCGACCTCATCCGCGCTGCTCGCGTCGACCGGAGAGAGACCGGTTGGTCCCCGCGGCGGCAAGGTGAATTCCTTGATCCCGGCGAGTTGGGGGCCCACCGTGTTGGCGTAGGCCAATCCCAGGGGCTGGGCCTCCGGATGGTCGTCGAGCCAGGCTTTGAGATAGAGCAGGTCCTGTCCCCAATCGATGTTGCTATTGAGCAGATGATCGTGTCCGTGGTCGGGACCTCCCACCGCCTCGTTGAAGTAGGACAGGTAGTGGGGGTGAATGGCCAGACTGCTACTGCTTGCCCACAGCAGACAGCCGAGAACGAGCGCCCCCGTCTTCCAGCGGCCGGCCTGAAGGAAGTACCCTAGCTTGCTCGCACTGATCAGTACGAACGGAAAGATAGGAAGCACATAGCGCAAATGGTGATTGAATCCCGTCTGGGAACTGACCAAGCCCAGGACTACGAGAACGGGCAGCCATAAGGTGCATTCGTCGAAACACGCGGCGCTACTCGGATGGCGGGTGAGCGTCAAGACGAGGCTCCAAACCACCAGCACCCAGATGCCGAGCGGCACCTTCACAGCCAAGGCGTAGAGGTAGTAATACCACCAGCCCCCCATGCGCGTTTCTCCGGCCAAGTAGGAGGGACGCCCACTGCTGGTCTCGAATTCGCGGCGCTGCACGTCGATCCCGCGCAGAAAATCGGCGGGCACAGGCACCGGCAATCGGCCCAGAAGGCTCCCCTGAAAGCGGTTGCCGCATGCCTCCCCGGCCGTAGCCCTTCACGACGGTAGTTATGATTCCTACTATGCTAGAGGCTAATGGCGCGCAGGAGTACCTCGGCCGACGCACCCGCGTGGCTGGCTCACGGCGGGATCCTTCTCGGCCCTTGCCGGGCTGGAACGTCCCCG
>JBGQLF010000897.1:0-5196 GCA_041499985.1 Gemmataceae bacterium | reverse complement strand
CTGGGAGCCTGGCTGGGGACGGAGCGTCTGAGTACTAGCCGGGTGGAGAGTCTGGAAGAGGCACTGCTCGCCACGGGTTTTCCGCCGGACCTGCGCGGCAAGGAAGCTGTGCTGGAATGGTGGCGTTATTTCTCGCTGCGGGCCTGTTCGTTGCGCCGGACCGGATCGACAGCTTTGAACCTGGCCTACGTCGCCGCCGGACGGTTTGACGGCTACTGGGCTTTCGATAATCATGTCTGGGATGTGGCCGGGGCCGTGGTGCTGCTCCGGGAAGCAGGCGGCGCGATTACCAATATCGACGGCAGCCCGTACGATCCCTACGCGCCCGACGCCCTCGCCAGCAATGGACCTTTGCATCCGGTGTTGCTCGAGTGCCTGCGCCAGGGGCCTTGACAATCGGAATGCCTCGGCCTCATCCGGAGACAGAACGCTTTCTGTACCGTGCGGGGCTCGGGAGTACCGCTGGGACCTCGATCCCGGCATAAGGTTTGCTCTTGGAATAGGCAGGAGAACCAAGCGGAACTGCAACTCAAGACGAGGGGGAAACTGGCTATGCGATACTCCGACGATCGCTACCATCTGCGCATCGAGTTCGAGACGAAACAGTGCGAGATCCCACGCGAGGAGTTGGTACGCATGCAACAGTTGATCGCACCTGTCGGCGAGGAAGTCCGCGATTTTCCGGCTTCGGAGCTCGCGCTGCGGATCATTCATCACCGGCGCAGTGACCAGTACCATGTCGAGTCCCGCTTACGGCTGCCGGGCCGAACGCTGTTCACCGGAGATCAGGATGTCTACCTGGATTCGGCGTTCCAGCGTTGTATGGGCAAGCTCGTCCAGAAAGTGCAGGCCTACAAGGAGCACCCGAACGCGCGAGCTGAAGCAGTGGCCGGACGCCGGACCGCTCTGGAGCGGGACATGGTGGCACCTGAAGACCCCGGCGCCGGACCGCTCGGTCATGCTGTCCGCGCTGGCGATTACCGCGCGTTTCGACGCGCCCTCTCTGGCTATGAAGAATGGCTGCGCAAACGGGTCGGGCGCTGGATCCAGCGCTATCCGAAGGCGGAGGCCCAGATCGGGAGCGGACTGAAGCTGGGCGATCTGGTCGAGGAAGTCTACCTCAACGCCTTCGAGCGCTACGCCCAGCGGCCGACCGAGGTGCCCCTGAACGGCTGGCTGGAGAGCTTGATCGATCCCTCGCTGAAAATGCTCTTGCGGCATCCCGAGGAGGAGAGCGAAAATGCCAGCATGGTCCGGACTCTGGGCGATAACCCACTGAGATAAAAGGGGGTTCACAACCAGCCCGAAGCCCCAGCGCGGGATGCTTCTTCCCTCGCCAGCGTTTCGGGCTCATCGTGAGGGATTTCCACTCGACCTTCAGCGGGAGTCGCCCTGCTGGATCCAGGCTTCGTTGAAGGCGGCGTGTTTCATGCTCTTGCCGCCTTGGACGAAATAGCTGTAGACGGCATGGATCGTGCCGTCCCGACCCTGGATGACCGCCGGGTAGTGATACGAGCCGTTCTCGTGGCGTTCCAGGTGGCGCGTCCACTTCCAGGAGCGTCCTTCATCGTTGGACAGCGAGACGGCCAGGCTCTGGCGTCCCTTGGTGGTGTCGTTGTAGACCAGTACCCAGTGACCGTTCTCCAGCCGGACGGCATCCAGACCAGAGCCGGGATTGGGCAAGTCCGTGGCGCCAACCGATCCCCAGGTGATGCCGTCGTCTCTGGACTCAGCAATTCGGATACGCCGGAGCGGGCCATTCTCACGCATGTAGGCTACGAGCGTGCCCTCGTGGCGCCGCAGCACCGCCGGCTGAATGTTGCCGAAGCCGGCGAGCGGTTTGCTGGCGTACCATGTCTTGCCATCGTCGTCGCTGATGGCCATGAGCGAGACCGAATAGGTGTCCGAATAGAGCGGCAGCAAGAGGCGGCCCGAGGGCAGGACCGTCGGCTTGCAGCGCGGCTGCCAGCCCAGCCGGCTGCTCAGCTTATTGCCAATACGCTCCTTCAGCCGGGCCAAATTGCTCGCGCTGCGCGGCGGAGTGTCTTTGGCCAGCTGCAAGCGCGACTCGAGCCCTTTGAGCATCTCTTCCTCGAACTGCATCGGCTTGAGGAACAGGACACCCTGCCAGTCCCATTTCGGAGAGCCTTCACCCTCGTAGTCTTTGGAGACCCGGTAGTTGGTCAGGCACGACTCCCAGGTATTGTCCAGGATGATCGGCCAGAAGAGCCATAACCGCTTGTGGCGATCGATGTGCAAGGTGGTATTGCAATCCGGAAAGCCGGGGAAGTCGGCCATCACGAAGGCCTCGCTCCACGATGCGGCCCCGTGGCGCTGCCGGGCGCCATAGACCGCGACATCATCGGCGCTGCGCTCACCGGAGCCGCGATACCAGGAAACCAGGAGGTCGCCGTTGGGGCACTCGACGATACCGGGCGCATGGTTGTGCTGGGGATGCAGCGGGAAGATCAGCTCGGCCCGGTACGAGGGCGTGGCCAGATCGCCGAGGAGAAGGCAAGGTAGAAGCCAGAGGATCATCATCAGGGTACTCCACACCGAGATCCATGGATCCACGAAGAGACCAGAAGGGATTCTGCCTCTACGCTGCCTTCGTTGTATTTCTTCTTGTCCTTTTTGGGGAGGCTCTCCACTACCCGGCCCGCCGCAGGTTCGCCCAGTCGCTGAGCGCCGGCGGTCGACGGGGGAGCGTTGCGTCCCGCTCGCCCTGGAAGCGCCAAACCAGCAGCAGGAACGCCGGTACCAGGAACGGCCGAACCACAAACGTGTCCAGTAGCACGCCAAAGGCCAAGGCAAAGCCGATTTGCACCAGCGTGTTGAGCCCCGCCAACATCAACGTGGCAAAGGTACCCGCCATGATCAGGCCACACGAGGTGATCGTGCCGCCGGTGCGCGCCAGGGCCCGCCGCGTGCCTTCCTCCGCTCCGTACCGCTGCCGTTCCTGCAAGATCCGCGACACCAGCAGGATATTGTAATCCTCTCCGACAGCTATCAGGATGGTGAACAAGAAGAACGGCACCCGCCAATCAACCTGCCCCAACGGCCGGCCCGACCACCACGTTCCGACTAAGGCTGTCGCTCCGAGCGTGGCGTAGTAGCTGACCAGCACCGTCAGCAGTAGATACGCGGCCAGCCACGGCCGGCGCACCAGGATCAGCAAAATCAGGAAGATCCCAGTCAGTACCAGCAGATTGACGCGGACCCGGTCGGATTCGGTCACCTGGGCCAGGTCGTGGGCACTGACCGTGATGCCGTAACACTCGGCCTCCACGCTACCGACTGGGGCAGCAGTACGGGGTAGTTCCTTCTCTAACCAGGTCTGAATTAGCTCCAGGGTCGCCAGGCTGGCGGCATCGAAGGGATCCGAGCGCAGAACCACGTCGAGTCGGGTGACAAAGCGAGGGCCGTCCGCACACGCTAGCTTGGCCAGGTAAAATCCATTGGCCTGTTCCCGGACCACCTTGCGCTGAAACGCTTGCAAGAATCCACCCAGTGCCGCCTGGCTTGGCGGCGCCCCGGTCGGCTCCGTCAGCGGCACGCCCAACGGCTGCGTCAAGCTGCGCACCTCGGCCACATTCTCCAGATGGACGAATCCCCGGCTCAGGTGGCCGATCAGGTCACGGCCCACGGGTGTGTTCCAATCTGTCGGTGAGACAAGCAGCACGGTCAAGGGTCCAATCTCCCCCGCCGGGAAATGGCGCTGAATGGTTGTCAAACCGCGGACGCTCTCGGTGCTGGGGTGCAATTCTCCGGTCGCCTTGTAGTTGGGGCTCACTCGGAGTCCTAACCCGGCCAAGGGAACCAACGCCACCAGCGCGGCACTCCAGACCAGCACCGGCCGAGCTACCACCACCCGGCTGAGCTTGTCCCAGAGGGAACGGTGGGGGGCAAGTCGGGCCGCCGTCAGCAGTTGCAAGCGCGGCGAAAGATGCGGCCCCCGCGCCGGCCAGAAGACGGCTCGGCCCAGGAGTTGCAATAGCGCCGGTGCCAGGGTCAGCGACGCCGCCAGGGCCACCGCCAGGCTTAAGCCGATGGCCGGCCCAGCGCAGCGAACCTTGGCAAACTCCGCCAGGCCCATTAACCCGAGACCGCAGATCACCGTGCCCGCGCTGGCCGCCAGGGCCCAGCCGACTCCACTCACGCTGCGCGCCAGGGCGGTCTTGCGTTCCTGGCCAAGCTCCAGCTCCTCACAATATCGGCTAATGAGGAAAAGACAATAATCGGTGCCAGCGCCGTAGAGAATGACGATCGCAAAGACCTTGCTGACGTTGACCAGGTAAACGCCGGGTATCAGGGTAAGCAAGGCCAGGATTTTCAGCGCCACCCAGACGGACATCGCGATGGTCGCCAACGGGACCAAGGCCAGCAGCGGGGCCCGATACACGAGCAAGAGGACTACCACAACCAACGCGACCGTCGCCACCGTGGTGCCATCGAGGCTCTCGGCACCGGCTCGGGTCAGGTCCCGGCCGACGCCTGCCGGACCCGTGGTGAGCAGTTGCGGGGCGTCGGCCCCGCTCTCGGCGAGCCGTTGCCGCAGCAGCGTCTCGGCCCGGTCGACTGCCTGCCGGGTTTGCAGGGCCAGAAACGGAGTGCCCAATGCCATCTGAATCAAGGTGCAGTGCCGGTCGGCACTGACCAGGCGCTTGCCGAGAACGGCGTCCTGGTAGGAGGCGATTTTGCCGATCTGGAGCTCGGGGGCACTCTGGCGGAGTTGCTGCAAATCGGCCACGCAGCGATCCACCAGCGTGAAGTCGGTCTCGGTCAACGGCTGTTCGGGGCGCTCCACCGTGAAGATCGCTCGGCTGGCGAAGACATCTTGCGGGAAGGCCTCCGCAAGCAGCTGGTAGCCGCGCACGCTGGCGCAGCGTCCCGGTAGAAAGTGGATGTCGTCATCCAGAGCTTTGGTATCCCACGCCGGAGCAGCCCAGGAGAGCAGCAGCCCCAGGAGGAGCCAGGCCGCGCAGATTTTCCCCGGATGAGTCGTCGTGAAACGTCCCAGAAAGCTGAGCATAGCCGACGTCCCCCGCGTTTCCGGGCGCAAGGCGCGCCCTGCTCCCGGTTGTGAAAGGCTACAAGTATCATCGACGGGGCAAGGGAACGGGCTACAGGGAAAAGACGGGGAGCACGGCATGGTTCAAAGGCAGGTAACAGATTCGTGGCGGCAAGTTTTCAACT
>JBGQLF010000896.1:0-5205 GCA_041499985.1 Gemmataceae bacterium | reverse complement strand
GGAGAGCCTTTGCTGATTCAAGCTATTTTTAAGGTAGACAAAAAAGAGCCAGAGATCACGGAAAGTGCAGACCTCATGAGGGAACCCCTGAAACTCCACGTCCACGAGCGCGACCGCCTCGCCATTGAAACCAGCCTCCTCGCCGTGCTGGAACTGGGGCGGCAGCGAGCCGGCGAGCCGGAACCGTACCAGTTGCTGCCGGGCACGCCGACTACCCCCGCCCGCTTGGTTCCCGCCGTCCAGCAGGAGAACGTCTCTCATTCCCAAACTCCTCCCTCGTTCGCAAAAAGGAGTTTGGGAACGAGGTGTGCAACACCAAGGCGATCGACCCTGGGAAATGAGACTTCCGCAAGTGAATAGTGAACCTGGTTGGAGCAGCGGCTGGGTTGCACGCCCTGAGTCTGGTGATCGAGAACCCGCTGGCGAAGGCGGAGCCGGTGGTGCTCCAGAGGTCCGATCTACGGAGGTGACTCGGGTCTTTCCTGGATCGCATCGAAAGACGACAGCCGTTCGTCCAATACCAGGCGGCAAGAAGTGAGCACGGTCGATGCGATTGCGTGGTCGCTCTACCGTCCAGTAGGTCTTGAGCGCGGCGACTGCGGAAGACACCTCGGCATCAGCACTCCCAGCCCGGCACCGCTGCCGCTGACCTCGCGGGCACCGGGTGGTAATGTTTCGCCATCAGCGTGGTCCATTCCCCGCCAAAGTCGAACAAGTGATCTAGCTTCCCGCGGGAGATGCGGTAATCTCCAGAAGGCAAGGGTTTCGCCCCGCACCTGCTTGCAAGGAGACGCCGATGCAATCCCCATTTCCGGGGATGGACCCGTACCTGGAGCAGTTCTGGCCGGACCTCCATGCCCGCCTCATTCTCTATGCGTGCGATCAAATCGAGGAGCAGCTCCCGGGCAACCTCATCGCGCGCGTGGAAGAACGAGTTGTGCTGGAGACCGAAGAAGACCCCCGTGCGGTCTATCCCGATGTCAAGATCACCGAACGACCCGGTCGCGGCTTCCCGGGTGGCGCGGTCGCCAGTCAGGTCGCCGTGATGGAGCCGGTGATCGTGGAGTATTACGGGGAACCGGCCACGGAGACCTTCCTCAACATCCTCGAAGCAGGTCCGGGGCAGCGCCTCATCACGGTGATCGAGATTCTCAGCCTGGCCAACAAGTTGGCGGGTCCGGGCCAACTCCAGTACCGCCGCCAGCAACAGGAGCTGGCGGACGCGGGTGTCAGCCTGGTGGAGATCGACCTGCTGCGCCAGGGCAAGCGCGTGCTCAACGTGCCGCCGTCGCGCATCCCCGCGCGGGCGCGGACCATGTACCAGGTGTGCGTGCGCCGGGGCTGGCAGCGGCATCTGTGCGAGGTCTACCCCGTCCCGCTGCGCAGCGCGCTGCCGGCGATCCACATTCCGCTGCGGAGGAAGGACGAGGACGCCCGGCTCGACCTGCAAGCCGTCCTGGAGCAAGCCTACCGCAAGGGGCGCTACGCGTTGACCACGCACTACGCCGAGCCGCCCGACCCGCCGCTGACCGGCGACGACGCGAAGTGGGCCCGGGCGCTGGTCAAGGCGGCGCGGAAGAGCAAGCCGTCCTGAAAGCATCAGCCTTGGCCGAGGATGTGGGGCTCAGCGCGGAAAAACTCCAAACCTCCAAGATCCCGGGCTCGACGGTCTTATGAAGATCGACACGTGTCCCTCATTCCCCAACTCCTCCCTCGTTCGCAACAAGGAGTTTGGAAACGAGGTGTGCAACACCAAGGCGACCGACCCTAGGAAATGAGACTTCCGCAAGTGAACAGTGAACCTGGTTGGAGCAGCGGCTGGGTTGCACGCCCTGAGTCTGGTGATCGAGGACCCGCTGGTGAAGGCCGAGCCGGTGGTGCTCCCGAAGTCCGACATCGCCGACCGGACGAAGTCGCGCATCTCGCTCATGCCGAAGGGACGGCTGGACAAGCTGATGCGGGAGGAGATCCTCGATCTGATGGCGTATGTGATCTCGCGTGGGGAGCAGAAGTATCCGCTGTTCCAGGGCGGCCACGAAAAACATGGGCCGGGGCACTGAGGCTCACGGCCCCGAATTCCGAAGACTCCACCCGGCGTAGTGGGGTCTTCGGCTGGGTGGCTCGCCCTGAGTCTTCGAAGGGCGTGGATTGTGGAAGACACGCCCTTCGAAGACTCAGGGCGTGCCACCCAGTTGCTGACATACCACTGTCAATGTCCAAGTCATTATTACGCGACTTCTAACGGGCGACTCATTCCTTCCGCAGCGCCTTCTGGAACGCTTCGAGCAACGGATCCCCATCCCCCGTCATCTCCATATGAGCCAACAACAACTTCTGGAGTTGTTCGATCTCCCTCCGGTACTCTGGATCGTCGATCCGGTTGTGGCGTTCGTCGGGGTCTTTCTCTCTGCCCCCTGATTCCTGCCCCCTGCCCCCTTCTCAAGACAGCCTCGCCTATACTGACGACAGAGGGGTTTGGGCGTCACCTGAAGTACTGTCGTGTGAGTTCTTGGCCATGAAGCGATCTCCCTGGCTCGATCTTCGTTCCGAAGTGGCCGATGCCCTCGCGGACAACCGACCCGTGGTAGCCCTGGAATCGACGCTCATCGCGCACGGCTTACCCTGGCCGCTCAACCTGGAAACGGCTCAGGCAGCCGAGGCCGCGGTGCGCGACGAAGGAGGCGTGCCGGCGACCATCGCTGTCTGGCGTGGCCGACCCACGATTGGCCTCGGCGCCGCCGAGCTGGCCGAGCTGGCGAACAGTCGCGGCGTGCACAAAGCCAGCCGACGCGATCTCGCTCTGGCCCTGGCCCGGGGACACACGGCAGCGACGACGGTGGCGGCGACGATGTTTCTGGCACACCAGGCTGGCATCCGCCTGTTCGCCACGGGCGGCATCGGCGGGGCGCATCGCGGGGACGCCTACGCCTGGGATATCTCCGCGGACCTGATCGAGTTGGCCCGTACGCCGGTGGCGGTGGTTTGCGCGGGAGCCAAGAGCATCCTCGATCTGCCGCGCACCCTGGAAATCCTGGAGACGCACGGCGTGCCGGTCGCCGGTTATGGGACGGATGAGTTCCCAGCCTTCTATCTGCGTACGAGTGGCGAGCGCGTCCCGGCTCGGGTCGATACGCCAGAACAAGCGGCGACTTTGCTCCGCGCGCATTGGGACCTGGCGGGGGCAGGCGTAGTCGTGGCACAGCCAGTGCCGGCGGAGGTGGCGCTCGCGCCGGCCGAACTGGAGGATGCACTCAGTCAGGCGGAGCGACAAGCTGTTGCTGCTGGAGTTCATGGGGCGGAATTGACGCCGTTCTTGCTGGCGCGGTTGGCGGAGGCGACCCAGGGCAAGACGCTCCGGGCCAATAAGGCGCTGGTGATTGCCAATGCACGGTTGGCGGCCCGGATAGCGGGCGCGCTGGCTGGGAAGCAGGGTCCTCTCCCACTGAAGCAATAAAGGGACCTTTTTCAGGGACGGATCGATGCGATGGCGGTTGCACGACGGGTGCGATCGCCTTCGATACGGTCCAGTAGATCGAGAGCCTGGCGAGCCCGGGCGACAGCGCGCAAGGCAGTCGCGGCCGATGCAAACTCTTTGGAAGGAGTCAGGTCGTAATCGGCCTGGTTGCGCCACTGACTAAGTCGATCCAGGGCATCGCCGATGGCTTTCAGGTCTGCGTCCGCAGCATAGGCAAAGCGGAGCCGGACATACGGATGCACGTTCTGGCGTGGGGGCGTGGAGAAACCCCAGCGCTGGAGGGCATCGCGGCCTTCCAGCATCAAGGCGTAGTAAGCCCGTCCGGCTGCTGCCCGCCAATGCGCCTCGGTCAGACTTGCTGCCAGTTCCCGTGCTACTGCGAGAAAAGCCCTACCCTGCATCGTTGGCTGCTCCTACACAGTCAGCATGACAAAATGCTCGCACACCTCGGGCGGAAAGGTCGTAACCTTCCAGCGGCCCCACTCGTCTTCGGTCGGATCGTACTCCAGACCGCGGTCTTCCATGTAGGACCAGATCACCACCCGTGGATCATCTCCGGTTTCCGGGTTGTACGTCAGCACTACCTTGATCGACTGCAAGCCCGGCACGGTCTGCAAGGCGCGTTCCAGCATCTGCTCGAATTCGCGCTGCATGCCCAGCTCCGCAACGTGGGCCGTGGCTTCCGGGGTGATCGTGAGCGGAACCGTTGTTTTGAGATTCACGGGGCACTCCGAATACAATGCGCTCCAGGACGGGTCCTCTTCTGGAACCATTATGCGCGGACGAACCGACTTGTCCCAGAGCAATCCAGGCTCTCCCGAGTCAGGGACGGATCGATGCGATGGCGGTTGCGCGGCGGGTGGGATCGCGGTCGATACGGTCCAGTAGATCCAGAGCCTGGCGAGCAAGGGCGACGGCGTACAAGGCATCGGTAGCCGAGGCAAACCGTTTGGAGGGAGCCAGATCGTAATCAGCTTGGTTACGCCACTGACTGAGCCGATCCAGCACATCGCCGATGGCTTTCAGGTCCGCATCAGCGGCATAGAGAAAGCGGAGCCGGACATACGCATGCACATTGTGGCGTGGCGGAAGGGAGAAGCCCCAGCGCCGGAGGGCATCGCGGCCTTCCAGCATCAAGGCGTAGTAAGCCCGTCCGACGGCTGCCCGCCAATGCGCCTCGGCCAGACTTCCTGCCAGCTCCTGTGCTACTGTGAGAAAAGCTCTACCCTGCATCGTTGGCTGCTCCATGTACGGCCAGCATGACAAAATGCTCGCACACCTCAGGCGGGAAGGTGGTGATCTTCCAGCGGCCCCACTGGTCTTCGGTCGGATCGTACTCCAGACGGCGGTCTTCCATGTAGGACCAGATCACCACCCGTGGATCGTCTCCAGTTTCCGGGTTGTACTCCAGTGTCACCTCAATCGACTGCAAGCCCGGTACGGTCTGTAAGGTGCGTTCGAGCATTTGCTCGAATTCGCGCTGCATGCCCAGTTCCGCGACGTGGGCCGTGGCTTCCGGGGTGATCGTGAGCGGAACCGTAGTCTTGAGATTCATGGGGTCCTCTGAAGACAAGACGCTCGGGAACGTATCCTCTTCTGGAATCATTATGTGCAGGCGAACCGACTTGTCCCAGGGCAATCCGGTATCCACAGGGTGAACGGATTGTGGGGCGTGATGAATTCTCCTGGTGAAACGGTCCGTCAGCGATTACGCTTCACCGCAGCTGGAG
>JBGQLF010000895.1:0-5208 GCA_041499985.1 Gemmataceae bacterium | reverse complement strand
GGTCCATCTTCCTCCCCTCGTCGGAACCAAGCGCGGCTTCAGCTCCGTGGTGTTCAGCCCCGATGGGAAACGCCTCGCTGCTGGCGGCGAGGACCACATCGTGTATGTCTGGGATGCAAAGACCGGGCAGGTAGCGCTCACCTGCCGAGGCCACACCAGTGTGATCCAGGCCTTGGCGTTCAGCCCGGACGGCCGGCGCCTCGCCTCAGGAAGCAATGATACGACCATACGGATCTGGGACACGACAACGGGGCACGAGGAAATCCTCTCGCCCCTGACCGGCCACACGGCTTTTGTCCTGGGGCTGGCGTTCAGCCCGGACGGTCGGCGTCTGGCCTCGCATGCTGGGGGCAGCATCGTGAAGATCTGGGAGGCGACGTCCGGGCAAGAGATTCTGTCCCTGATCGGCTCGCGGGTGACGTTCAGTCTCGACGGGCATCGCCTAGCCACCACCGGCGCACGCGGCGTGATAATGTTGGACGCCAGACCGCTCACCCCAGAGGAAGCCGTGGAACGCGAGGCGCTGGGCCTACTGGCTTTCCTCTTCGCCAAGCCGCTCAGCAGGGAGGATGTCCTCGAATTCCTGAACACCTCGCCGACGCTGCGTCCTCAGGTACGGCGGCTGGCCTTGACCTTGTCCGAGCGCTATCAGGAGGAAAAAGACCCGGAGCGCTACCACCAGGCTGCTTGGTCTGTCCTCCGTCAACCACACTTCAACGCCTTCCAGTACCGCTTCGCCCTGCGCCAGGCGCAGACCGCTTGCCGCTTGGCTCCCGAGCAGGACAGGTATCGAACCACGCTCGGCGTGGCCCAGTACCGCGCCGGCCAGTATGAGCAAGCCTTGGCCACGCTGACGCGGGCCGACCAGCTTCATCCAGGCGTCCCGACTGACCTGGCGTTCCTGGCCATGACCTATCACCAACTGGGCGAGAAAGAGAAAGCACGTGCCGTCCTCGACCGCCTGCGCCAACTCCTGAAGACAGATCCAGGGGCCAAGGATGACGAGGCGCAAAGCCACCTGCGGGAAGCCATGATGTTGATTACGGGAAAAGTGGAGGGAGCCAACGAGTGAGCGATTTTGACAGTCCGTGGAAAGAAGCTCTCGCGGTTTACTTCCCGGCGTTCCTGGCGTTTTTCTTTCCGCAAGCCTATGCGGCGATCGACTGGTCGCGTGGCTACGAGGCGCTGGACAAGGAGCTCCAGCAGGTTGTGCGCGATGCCGAGCTGGGCCGGCGGCTGGTCGATAAGCTATTCAAGGTTTGGCGCAAGGACGGTCAGGAAGCCTGGGTCCTGGTCCACGTCGAAGTGCAGGGGTGGTACGAGACCGACTTCGCGCAGAGAATGTACGTCTATAACTACCGCTTGTTCGATCGGTATAATCGAGCGGTGGTCAGTCTCGCGGTGTTGGCGGACGAGCAAGCCGGCTGGAGGCCGGACCATTTCGGCTACAGCCTGTGGGGCTGCACCGTAGATTTTCGGTTTCCGGTGGTCAAGCTGCTGGATTATGCGGCCGACGTGGAGGCGCTGGAGACGAATCCGAACCCGTTCGCGGCGGTCGTCTTGGCTCACCTGAAAACCCTGGAGACACGGCAGGATCCTGAAGCCCGGCGTATCTGGAAGGTGCGACTGGTCAAAAGCCTGTACGAACGTGGGCTGAGCAAGGAAGACATTCGCCAGTTATTCCGGCTGATCGACTGGATGATGGACCTGCCCAAGGCGCTGGACGAGCAGGTTTGGCAAGAAATCCAACAATATAAAGAGGAGAAGCAGATGTCTTACATACCGAGTTTTGAACGGAAGGCTCGCAAGGAAGAATTGCTAGCAGGCATCGAGCTAGCCCTGGATCTCAAGTTCGGAACGGCAGGTTTACAGCTGGCGTCCGAACTGCGCCAGTTAGAGGACGTGGAGGTGCTCCGAGCCATTCGCCAGGCAATCAAGACGGCCCCTACCGTGGACGACCTGCGGCGGATCGCTTCCTCTGCGCCAACTCCTGAAGTCGGGCCAAGGGGCCAAGGATGACGAGGCGCAAAGCCATCTGCGGGAAGCCATGACATTGATTGGGGGAAACATGGATGGAGCCAACCGGTGAGCGACTTTGACAGTCCGTGGAAAGAGGCCCTCGCGCTTTACTTCCCGGCGTTCCTGGCCTTCTTCTTTCCCGAGGCCTATGCGGCGATCGACTGGTCGCGTGGCTACGAGGCGCTGGACAAGGAGCTCCAGCAGGTCGTGCGCGATGCCGAGCTGGGCCGGCGGCTGGTGGATAAACTCTTCAAGGTCTGGCGCAAGGACGGTCAGGAAGCCTGGGTCCTGGTCCATGTGGAGGTGCAGGGACAGTACGAGACGGACTTCCCCCAGCGGATGTACGTCTACAACTACCGCTTGTTCGATCGGTATAATCGAGTGGTGGTCAGCCTGGCGGTGCTGGCGGACGAGCAAGCCGGCTGGCGGCCGGACCATTTCGGTTCCAGCCTGTGGGGCTGCACCGTGGATTTCCGGTTCCCGGTGGTGAAGCTGCTGGATTATGCGGCCGACGTGGCAGCGCTGGAGGCGAATCCGAACCCGTTCGCGGCGGTGGTGTTGGCCCACTTGAAGACCCTGGAGACGCGCCAGGATCCGGAAGCGCGACGGCTCTGGAAGGTGCGCCTGATCAAGGGGCTGTACGAGCGGGGACTGAGCAAGGAAGACATTCGCCAGTTATTCCGGCTGATTGACTGGATGATGGACTTGCCCAAGGCGCTGGACGAGCAGGTTTGGCAAGAAATCCAACAATATAAAGAGGAGAAGCAGATGTCCTACATACCGAGCTTTGAACGGAAGGCCCGCAAGGAAGGATTGCTGGCAGGCATGGAGTTGGCTCTGGAGCTCAAGTTCGGAACGGCGGGTTTACAGCTGGCATCCGAGCTTCGCCAGCTGGAGGATGTGTATGTGCTCCAGGCCATTCTCGAGGCAATCAAAACGGCCACTACCGTGGACGACCTGCGGCGGATCGCTTCCTCCAACAAGGGGAGCGAGGAACGCTGAACAAAACAGAGGAAGTCCGTTCCAGACAAATGCGTGTGTTCAGCGCGGACGCTCGCGCTTGGCCCCATCCTTGATCAGCTCGACAAACCGCGCCGCGGGCGGCGACAGCATCTTATCCTTGCGCAGCACGAGGCCGTAGGTCCGCTTGGGGAAATAGCGGTTGAACGGGATGGCGGCCAACGGGTCCTTGCCGGTCAAGCAGATGCTCGTCACAATCGAAATGCCCATCCCCAACGCCACGTACCGCTTGATCACCTCCCAGCCTCCCGCTTCCAGGGACACGCGGTAGTTCAGTCGATGCTTGTGAAAGACGTAATCGACCACCCGCCAGGTCGTCAAATGCTGCGGCGGCAGAATGAGGGGATATTGCGCCACCTCCTTGATGGTCACGGTCTCTTTGTGTGTCAGCGGGTGATCCAGAGCGGTGATGAGCATCGGATCGTAGCTGAACGCCGGTTGGTAGGTGATGTCTTCCGGCACCTCGATCATGGAGCCGACCGCCAAGTCCACCGCGTCGTTGCGCAACATCTTGAGGCCGTCGCGACCGGTGACGTTGTGCAACTTCAGCTCGATGCCGGGATGGGCCCGCGCGTACTCCTGAACGAATTCAGGAAGGATGTACAGAATGGTCGATTCGCCGGCCGCGATGTTCAACCGGCCAGTCTCCAGTCCCTGCCGGCTGGCCCAAAAAGTGGCCGGCAACGAATCGATGCCGTCCACGAGCGGCCGGGCGAGCTGATACAGAGCCTCGCCATCGGGGGTCAGCGTGATCTTGGGCCCGCGCCGCTGAAACAACGTCGTCTTGAACTCGCGCTCCAGCGCCTGGATCTGGAGCGAAATCGACGGCTGGCTCAGCATGGCCAACTCGGCGGCCTTGGTGATGCTGCCCGTCCGCGCGGCATAGCAGAAGCTCCGCAGCTTTTGCAGCCGATTCCGCTGACTCTCCTGGGACGTAATTACCCGTGCCATGGCGTTCTCTCCTTGCGCCCCCGAGGTTTTGTGAAACCAATACTCACTATTGGATGGATTGCATTGTCAAATACTTGAATCCAGTTTACTCTTTAGCATATCGGACAGTCGGAACAGCAGCGAGAGGGCACATCGGATGGCAGCGGAGCAGAGCAGCGACGGCGTCACGGTCCTGGCTCCCGTGCTGGGGGAGGTGGCGCCGATCCTCACTCCCGAGGCGCTCGGATTTCTGACCAAGCTGCATCGCGCCTTCGAGAGCCGGCGCCAATAGTTGCTGGCGCGGCGCGTCCAGGTGCAGGCCGCATGAGATCACGGCTGGCTGCCTGATTTCCTGCCCGACAGGCGCCTTCGCGCAATGCCTGTGCGCCGCGCTCGTATTCTATTCTTTGTCGATTCTTTTTCTCGAAGGAGGGTTCGCCCTTGGACTACTGCAACCTGCCAACCGCCAAGGAACTGTGCCGCTGCTGGGAAACGCATCCGCGCTGGGAGGGAATTCGGCGCGACTATTCTGCGGATGATGTAGCCCGGCTGCGCGGCTCGCTTCACATCGAATCGAGCCTGGCCCGCCGTGGAGCGGACAGGCTCTGGCGCTCCTTGTACACCGAGCCGTTCGTCGCTGCCCTCGGAGCCCTCACCGGCAACCAGGCTATCCAGATGGCGGATGCCGGCCTGAAAGCGGTCTACCTGAGCGGCTGGCAAGTGGCGGCCGACGCCAACCTGGCCGGCCAAATGTATCCGGACCAGAGCCTTTATCCGTGCAACAGCGCCCCGGCCCTGGTGCGGGCCATCAACAACGCCTTCCGCCGCGCCGACCAGATCCAGCACGCCGAGGGGCGCTACGACCGCGATTACTTCCTGCCGATCGTGGCCGATGCCGAGGCCGGCTTCGGTGGGCCATTGAACGCCTTCGAGTTGATGAAGACGATGATCGAGGCGGGCGCCGCGGGCGTCCATTTCGAGGACCAGCTGGCCAGCGAAAAGAAATGCGGCCACATGGGAGGCAAAGTTCTGGTGCCGACCGGCCAGTTCCTCCGCACGCTCAACGCCGCTCGTCTGGCGGCCGACGTCATGAACGTGCCGACGCTACTGGTGGCCCGGACAGACGCGAACAGTGCTCAGCTGCTGACCAGCGACATCGACGAACGCGACCGCCCGTTCTTGACCGGCCAGCGTACCGACGAAGGCTTCTTCCAGGTCCTCGGCGGGCTGGACATGGCG
>JBGQLF010000894.1:0-5210 GCA_041499985.1 Gemmataceae bacterium | reverse complement strand
CTGGCCTGTCACGGCTACCACGACGTGAACAATCTCTTCCCACCGGGAGGAACCGCGCTCGGTAAGAATACGGATCGAGGGAATTTCCATGTGTTTCTCTTGCCCTTCATGGAACAGAACAACCTGCTCACGCAGATCAACAACGCTCCCGGAACGCTCGCGCGCATCATCAACGCCTTCAACGCCAAGGTGTTGCCGGCTCCTATCTCTTACGGCCGTTGCCCGAGCGACGATTACAACTCCGCGGTGCCCATCAGCAATTACGCGGCGAGTCTTGGCCCCCAGTGCGTCGATGGTCCGTGCGGTGCCGCTCTGAGTCCCAATCGGATCTACTGTGACGGCAGTTCCTTCACTCCCCCTGCGGGCTATAGCCGGAGCACGAACTACGGCGATACCACCGACACCAGCCAAACGCGGGGAATGTTCACCCGTCAAGGTGCCAAAATCACCATGGCGAGTGTGGCCGACGGGACATCCAATACGATCCTGATGGGCGAGATCTTGGCCGCACAGAACGGCGATGTCCTGTATTCGATCGGCATCAACAAGCCGGACGGTCTCAATGTCGGTTGGGCCCGCACGGACAGCGGTTTGATCGTCATCTCCACCATTATTCCGATCAACACCAAGACCGATTATTTGGATCCAACGGGCCAAGATTGCATTAACCCAACCCGCAACGTCGACAACTGGAACCTGTCCTTCGGGTTCAAATCGAACCATTCCGGCGGTGCCAACTTCGTGTTCGTTGATGGCTCCGTCCATTTCCTCAGCCAGAACATTGATCACAGGACGTACCAACTGCTCGGCTGTCGCAACGACGCCCAACCGGTTACCTTACCCTGACGTCAAGGAGCGATGGGCCGCCGGCGAATAATGCACGCCGGCTACCGGGAACGGGTCCTCAGAAGGAATGCTTGCCATGAGTCTGCGCATGTTCTTCTCCGTCGCCCTGGCCGTCGCACTCGCGTCGGCCGAATTCGGCTGCGCTGGCAAGGATAGGCCGGTGCCCGTGGAGGGAACAGTCACCTTGGACGGCAAGCCGATCGCAGGGGCCGGGGTGCGCTTCACACCGGAAAACGGCGGTGGCCCGCCCGCGTATGCGGAAACGCAAGCCGATGGCAGCTTCCAGCTCAATACTTTCAACACGGGAGATGGGGCCCTGCCCGGGACCTACAAGGTGACCATTACCTGGGAAGAACCGGTGCCGCCTGCGTTCCGCGACACCGGGCCGAAGGACGTATCCCGGGAGGAGATGAAGAAGAAAATGATCGCAGAGTTTGAGAAGAGGCGGAAAACCGCCAAGCCGTCTCCTGTTCCGGCCATTTACGGCGATCTGTCCAAGACGCCGTTGAAACAGATAGTACCTCCGGCCGGCAAAGTGAGCTTCGACCTCCAGAGCAAGCCCAGTTAGGCGCTGTACGAGGATTAGTTGAGCCATTCCGACAAGATCGGGTGGCACGCCCTGAGTCTTCGAAGGGCGTGGCTTCGATCGCTCACCCCGCCCTTCGAAGACTCAGGGCGTGCCACCCATCCGTTGTCCACGACCGCTCAATCGGTTGGAGAACGGCTATGTCAGGTAGGCGGCGATGCCTGCTTCTGCTCGCCTGTGGGACCAGTCTGCTGGCCCTGGGTGCGAGCGCGGGTCTGTGGTGGTACTCGATCTCCCGTCCGGACTATCGGCTGCGGCAGGGGCAAGAGGCCTTGCGGCGCGGCAATGGGTTCAAGGCCGAGCAGACGGCCTTGCAGCTGGAAGCCGACGGCTACAACGACCATGCCCATCTGTTAAGCGGTGAAATCTACTTCCGCCAGCAGCACTATGTGCAGGCCGTGCACGAATTCAACAAGCTTCAGGACCAAGGCAACCTGCGCCGGGAAGCGGTGGCCCTTTCCGGCCGGTGCTTCCTGTCTCTGGGCAACCGGAGCGAAGCAGCCCGGGCCTTCCGGTTCGTCCTCTCGGAGGATCCCGAGCACCTCGAGGCCCACCGCGGCCTGGCTGCCGTCTACTATGATCAGGGCGCCGTCGTCAGTGCCCTGCATCACCTCTTTGAGTTGGCCCGCCTCGATGGGACGAACGGACAGGCCCATCGCCTCATCGGCCTGATTTATAAGGATCGGCCTTATGATAATCAGTTGGCCATTGCGGCCTACCAGGAAGCGTTGCGCCGGGAACTCAGCCCTGAGGTCGCGGAGGCGGTCCGGGAAGAATTAGCCGCCTGCTTGGTCAAACAGAGTGATTACGCCCAGGCCCTGCAAATCCTGGATGGCTGCACCGCGGAGGGCGCCGCCCAGCCCGCCGTCGTGGCTCTGCGCGCCAACTGTCTGTGGAGTCTCGGCCAGGCCTCCCAGGCCTGCGCCCTGCTCGACCAGGCCCTGCCAGCGTATCCCCAGTCGGTAGAGCTATTGCGGCTACGGGCCCAGCTTCATTTGGATGCGCGCGAACCCGAGGCGTCGCTGGCGCGCCTGGAGCAGGCCTTGCAGATCGATCGGCATGATTTCGTGAGCCGCCATCTCCTCGCCCAGACTTACGATGCGCTGGGCCGGCGCACCGAGGCCGATGAGCAGCGCCGTCTTTGCGAGCAGACCCAGGCGGATTTCAAGACCTTGACCCAGCTCAGCGAGGAAGTCGGACGCAAGCCGTGGGATGCTTCGTTGCACCAGCGTCTGGCTGAAGTGTGTGAGAAGCTCAACAAGCCGGAGCTCGCCGCCATGTGGCGCCAGGCCGCGGCCGCCTGTCCGCAGGCCAAGAACTAGCCGCCTTAGCTTTCCGCTAGCGCCGGCCTCTGGAATCTTCACGTTGGAGTCAACTCCTCGCACAATCGCCGGGCCAACACGGCCGTTCGTTCGTCATTCAAGTGTAACGGGTTGATGCTCAGCTTGCCCTCGTGCAGCAGGCCCTGGCCGAGGTGTATTGGCGGCCGGCCCCGCCGCAGGCGCTGACACACCTCCAGAGCTGCACTCGCGGTGGATCCCCCGCCGAGAGCGATCTCCAGCAGCGGCAGGCCCTCCCCGTCGGCCGGCACACGAACACGGCACTGGACCGGCAGCCCGTCAAGAGCCGCGACAATCTGTTCCAGGTGGCGTCGCTGGACAGGCAACTCGGCATCGTAGGCGCCGCTGGTGAACAGCTTCAGGGCCGTCAGCAGGGCGAGGATCTGCTCCTTGGACACCTTGAGGGCCCGGCCAATACCGTGGCGCGGAATGCCGGCCAGCCGACGCTTGTCGATCAGTTCCGGGGGCGGCTCCCACAGCTCATAATGGTCGTCCATATCGAGCATCTGCGCCGCGGCGGCGCCGATAAGGTCACGGCGGCCGCAGAGGATGCCGCTCGCCTGCGGTCCCCGGATCGCCTTGCCCCCGCTGAAGGCCACCAGGTCGGCCCCGCTGGCCAGGAGGCCACGCAGGTTCGAGCGCGGCGGCAGTTCCCCCGCGGCGTCCACCAGAACCGGGAGGCCGTGGCGCTGGGCCAGTGCCACGACTTCGGCCAGCGGCGGCCGTGACTGCGGATCATAGACGTAGAATATCCCCGCCGTCATCGTCCCCAAGGCGGCCTCGAACTCCCATGTCTCGGTTCGGCGGACGCCCGCGCCGGCCACGACCTCGTTGAAGCCGACCTCGACTAGTCGCGCCCCGGCCGCCCGAACCGCATGGTCGTAGCCGTTGCGTTGCTCGCGGGCCACGACGAACTCATGCGGGAACCCGTCGCAATGCGGCAGCTGTTCCATGCGGCCGAGATGGTAGCCGGTCAATACGGCGGCGGCGCCTAGCGTGAGGGCGGCGGACGCACCGCTGGTCACCAGGCCGGCCTCCGCCCCGGTCGCCGCCGCGATGGCGCGCGATGCTACACCCTGGAGCTGGTCGAGCGGCACGCATTCCTGGGCCGCCGTGCGAAACGCCTCCAGGACGGCATCCGGCATGGGGGCCCCGCCGAGACGCGTCACCGACCCGGCGACGTTGATGATCGGCTCCAGGCCCCATTCTTCGAAGATGCTCATAAGGCTCGGCACCAGGATTGCTTCGGCCGAAAGCGTGACAAACTGTCATCGTCCGGCGATAGCGGGGACCTATCGCGCCGGAATCAAGGTGAAAACGCCAAGGATGTTCCTGCCTTTCCGCCGCGGAATGCAGGTGGAGCGGCTTGAAAGTACCGCATCACGTCCCAACAATCAAGGAGCCGTGCGGACACTTCTCGCTGATCCCCACCGTCAACCGGCGGCCTTGGAGGGCGAAGGACGCTGCGGTTGCTCGGCTCTGGCAGCGTGACCCGGCCGCTCGGCTGCCTCTTCGGCCGCACGCCAGGAGCGGTCCAGTGCCAGCGGCCTATGCCGAAGCGATAAGCGTTCCCACCGAGCCGCTGGCGCGTTCGCAACTCTTGTGCGAGCAGCCGAGGGCAGACTGTGTGCCGACGTAGGAGATCGTTCCGCCCCTCGACCCGGCGGCAGGCGTGCCACCCGGAACCGAATTTTTTGGCCTGGTTCAGATCGGCTGTGTTCTGGATACCAGCATTGTGGCGGCAAGTTTTCAAAATTCCGGGGCCCACCGGCAAGTTGCAAACTTGCCGCCACAATGCGGATGCCTGCCTTTGAACCAGGCCAATTTTTTGCACCAAACCGGTTTTGCCTGCGCGATCTGTCCCGAAAAAGCGCTTAACTACTCAGGGGGACGGAAGCCATGACGGAAGCGATCGATGTCTCGCCGGAATTGCTGCGTCGGGCTGCCGACGGCGATCAGGCCGCGCTGGCCGACCTGCTGTCGCCCTACCGCAGTCGGTTGAAACGCATGGTCCGCATCCGGCTGAACCCGCGCTTGCAAGGGCGCGTGGACGACTCGGATGTCATTCAGGACGCACTCCTCGAAGCCAGCCAACGCCTGCGGGAATACCTCCAGGCGCCGGACATGCCGTTCTTCCTCTGGCTGCGACATCTCACCGGCCAGAAGCTGATCGATGTGCACCGGCGCCACCTGGGAAGGCAGAAGCGCGACGCAGGCCTGGAAGTTTCCCTCCACCGCGGCGCCTGGCCGGTGGCGAGCTGCACCTCCCTGGCGGAGCAACTGCTCGGACGTCTCAGCTCGCCGTCGCAAGCAGCCATCAAGGCGGAGATGCGCCAGCAAATACAGGAGGCGCTGAACAGCCTGGAGCCGCTCGACCGCGAGGTGCTGGCCATGCGGCACTTCGAGCAGCTCAGCAACGCCGAAACCGCCACCGCCCT
>JBGQLF010000893.1:0-5212 GCA_041499985.1 Gemmataceae bacterium | reverse complement strand
CAAACGCCTGGCCAGCGCCTCTGAGGACCTCGTGAAGGTCTGGGACGCGCAGACCGGCCAGGAACTCCTCTCCCTCAAGGGCGGTTGGGGAGGCGTGGCCTTCAGCCCGGACGGCAAGCGCCTGGCCAGCGCTGACCAACAGACCGTGAAGGTGTGGGACGCGCAGACCGGCCAGGAGATCCATACCCTCAAGGGGCACACCGGCACAGTCTGGAGCGTGGCCTTCAGCCCAGACGGCAAACACCTGGCCAGCGCTGGCGGAGATGGAGTGAAGGTGTGGGATGCGCAGACCGGCCAGGAACTCCTCACGCTCAAGGGCGGTGCCTACAGCGTGACCTTCAGCCCGGACGGCAGACGCCTGGCCACTGGAAATGGTGGCTATGACGAGCAGCAAAAGCCCCTTCCAGCCGACGTGAAGGTGTGGGATGCGCGGACGGGTCAGGAGATGCTCTCCCTCAAGGGGCACACGAGCCCGGTCCTCGGCGTGGCCTACAGCCCGGACGGCAAACGCCTGGTCAGCCGTGAGGACGACGGTACAGTGAGGGTATGGGATGCGCAGACTGGCCGGGAACTCCTCTGCCTCAAGGGGCAGACCAGCTCTGTCAACAGCGTGGTCTTCAGCCCGGACGGCAAACGCCTGGCCAGCGTTTCAGGTTTTGAGACGTTAAAGGTATGGGATGCGCAGACCGGAGAGGAGACCCTCACCCTCAAGGGGCACACCAACTCTGTCAACAGCGTGGTCTTCAGCCCGGACGGCCGACGCCTGGTCAGCGTTGCGGATGACAAAACGGTGAAGGTGTGGGATGCCCAGACCGGCCAGGAACTCCACACCTTCAAGGGGCCTGTCCGAAGCGTGGCTTTTAGCCCGGACGGACACTGGCTGGCCAGCGGCTCGAACGACGGCAAGGTGACGATCTGGGACGCCACGCCGCTGCCGCAGAAGCCGTGACCGCAAGGAGACCGACGCCGAGTACGTGGCCCATCACGAAGCCATCCGAACGATCGAACCGCGATCGGGAACAGCAAAGCGGCCGGCTGGCCTCGCGCACCTACACGCTATCCGCCCAGGCCAAGGACAGCGACGGCGTCTTCGGCGACCCGCTGGCCCTCACCCTCCAGGTGATCTGACCGCGGATCAGAACCATGAGTTTGATCCCGCATCAAGAGGCGGCCCTGGCTTGGCAATCTTTCTGAACCTGCCGGCTCGGCAGCTTCGAGAGGGAGGGTAGCTCTCGGCTGCCGAGCCCGCTCCGAACAGAAAAGACCTGCCCGGCTTTTCTGCACCGGGCAGGTCAGGACTTCATTCTCTGAAAATAGTGGTCCCGATTCACGCCGTCAAAAGCAGCCGCTCTTCAGGCAGCACTTCCTGAATCGCTTGCCAGAACCGCACGGGCACAGGTCGTTCCTGCCGACCTTTTCCACGAGTTCCTTGTCCCCGTGGACGACCCGCACGCCACGCTTCACCTGCATCTCGGACGGGAAGCCCTTCCGGCGTTTGCTCATCGGCTCGAAAAAAACAGCAGGTGTTCGAAGTCTTGGCTGTCCATGATCCACCGCCTATCTTCGTAAAATGGTCTGGCAACAACCTGCCGTCCCTGGGACAACAAAGCTGGCAAGGAGGTTCGGGGTCAGAAAGGACTGCCGACCTTGAAGCCATCCGGCAAGAAGAAGAGTTGCAACAGTAATGGAGGACATCGAGAGCGATGGGGCAACCCAGGCAACAGAGCGTGCTGTTTCTCTGCACCGGCAATTACTACCGCAGCCGGTTTGCGGAAATCCTCTTCAACTCCGTGGCCGAGAGGATGGGCCTGCCCTGGAGGGCGTCGTCCAGGGGCCTTGCCCTGGAGCGGGGCGTCAACAACGTCGGCCCAATGGCGGTCGCTGCCATCCGAGCACTGGAAGCTCGTAAGCTCCGTGCCGTCGCGGATTATGCCCGTTTCCCCACGCAGGTGACGGCGGACGATCTCGACCGAGCCGATTGGATCATCGCTCTGAAGCAGGCCGAACACCTCCCCCTCTTGCAAGAGCGCTTTCCGGCGTGGGCGGAGAAGGTCGAATACTGGCAGGTGGAGGATGCCCCGGAAGCGCTGGCCTTGATCGAGCAGGAGGTCATGGACTTGACGGCTCGCCTCATCGGGGGAGGGAAGCGGCGAGAAGCTCGCACGCCCGAGATCGCCACCTTAGCGGTCGGTCCCGTACCGAAGGAAGTCATCAAGACCAGCGCCCCTGTGGTCCGGCTGGGCCGGGAGACGAAGGGCCGACGGGGCAAGGGAGTGACAATCGTATCCGACCTTCCCCTCAATGAAGCTGGCCTGCTGGAACTCGCCGCCTTGCTCAAACAGCGCTGTGGCACGGGCGGAACGGTCAAGGATGGACGGATCGAGATTCAAGGCGATCAGCGGGACCGGCTGGTTACGGTACTGGAAGGCATGGGCTACCGAGTGAAACGTGTTGGAGGCTGAGAGCGCCGTTGGGAGAGACCATGAAGGACGAGGCCAGCTACCACTGTGATTCCTGCGGGGAGGAGGTCGTGGTGCCCATCGACCTGTCGGCAGGATTCAGCCAGGAATACGTCGAGGACTGCCCGGTCTGCTGCTGCCCAAACGTCATTCACGTCGAGATTGACGAGGACGGGGATGTGCGGGTATGGGCAGAAAGGGAGTAGGATTGTGCGTCTTTGGAGCCGCAGTCGGCCAATTATTCCGGTTCAGGGCGCAGCCGGAAACCGAGGTCGATACGCCCCGCGGACTGCTGTTGGGCCTCGGCCTCCCTTCGGCATCGGTCACAGAGGATCCGACCCTCAACCTCCGCGGAGTGCTTCTCACAGGCAGGTCTAAGGCACACGTCGCACTCCCGGTAGAACCAGGTGTCCCGGTCCCTGGGGTCGAGCTTCAAGATCGGCTGGAGTTTTCGGTCGCAACCATCAACGCTGCACTTCACGAAGGCCATGGAGATTCCCCTCGGTACAGGGGTTACACCGTTGCTGAACCCTTGGGTGCGTCTTCCTGTTTCAGGCAGTTCGGGCAGTACCAGGGGGCGGGTGCTCGGACAGGTTTCGGGCTTCTCCTGCGGCACCGGGCGCAGCGGAAACGTTTGCCTTTGACGGCGGTTTTCGGGCGCCGTTTCTTGCCGGTCCTGAGAAGGCTCTTCGCCATTGCAACCTCCACTCCTATTTTATCATTACCCGCATTCGCCTCCTCCGCAAGCTGTCCTTGTGGAACGGGTAGGTCTCGTGTAGAGTGAGGTCAACTGATCGCAGGGTGGAGCAGCCTGGTAGCTCGCAAGGCTCCTAACCTGGAGGTGATTCTCGGGGAAAGTGGTACGGGCAAGGAACTGGTAGCCCAGGCCATCTACCACTTTACAGGTTCTAATCCTACCTCTGCTACTTCGCCAGTCCTACGGAGCAGGCAACCGCTTGCCCGAGTTTTTCTCCCTGCGTAGGCCATTGTCCATCCGCTGAGGGTCAGCGTAACCCTACAAAGTTCGCCGCAAAGCGATGTTTTCCGACGATCATGGAGGTAAGACGATGCTCCCCAAGAAATCCGATTCCCAACACCCGGCTCGTACCCGTCTCTCCCTGGCGTCACGCTTGCTGGGCGATGCCTTGCGTGGCACCGTGACCGCCGCCCTGCCTCCCGCGGAGGAACCGTGGCGGAACACAAAGCTGAAGGGCAAAAACCGGGCCAAGAGACGCAAGTAGCTGGCCCTCATCGCCGTGGTTCTCCGGATCGGGGTGAGGGGACAACGAATGCCCCAGGTGCCGTGCTGGGCCGAGGCCGCCCTATCAAGCAGCGAAGACCACAGGACGAAGAAGGTGCGAAACGGGGCTTCGTTTTCCAGCACCAGGTTGAGGAGCAGCCGCAGCCAGATCGCCAGGCCAAGGATAGGTGGAGTGGGGGAAGGCCGTGGGGTTTTACGCGCAGGTCATCTTTCCCCGCCTTTGTGATTTCCTCTTGAACAGACCGTTCTTGGCCAGATACCGCCGAGAACTGCTTGCCCCTGCCAGCGGCAACATCTTGGAAATCGGCTTCGGGACCGGGCTGAACCTACCGTACTACCCCGCACACGTTCGTAAGATCACGGTGGTCGATCCGAATAGTGGAATGCACCGGCGGGCGCGGCAACGGATCCGGCGGACAGGAATCGAGGTTGACCAGCGGCTTCTCAGCAGCGAACGACTCCCCTTCGAGAACAAGGCTTTCGATTACGTGGTCAGCACCTTTACCCTGTGCAGCATCGAGGATGTGAACCAGGCCCTGAGTGAAGTGTACCGAGTCCTCAAAGCGAGTGGTCGATTCCTGTTCCTCGAGCACGGCCTCAGCCCAGAGCCGAATGTCCAGAAGTGGCAGCGTCGCCTGAACTGGCTCGAAAGGCGTCTGGCGGCTGGCTGTCGGCTGGATCGCAACATCAAGGAACGGATTGCTGCCCAGCCCTTCTCGTCGGTGGCAATCGAGGAGTGCTACCTGGAGAAAACTCCCAAGACACACGGCTACCTGTATCGGGGGATGGCGACCAAGGGAGCCGTGGTCCGGCGGACTGGGTGAGGCCGGCGGCGACTCCTGCCTTCGTGATCGCCAAGTTGCCGGGGCCGCCCGTAGCATACCGCCCAGGAGGAACGAACTCATGACCATCATACCAGACCGGAAAACTTTTGAAACCGCCTACGCCGGCCAAGCGCCCTGGGACATCGGCAGGCCGCAGCAGGCGTTCCTCGACGTGGCCGACCAGATCAACGGCTCGATCCTCGATGCGGGCTGCGGCACGGCCGAGAACGCCTTGTTCTTTGCCAGCCGGGGCCAGAAAGTCACGGGCATAGACTTCCTGGAAGAGCCGATCAAAAGGGCCAAGCAAAAGGCGGCCGAACGAGGCTTGTCAGCCACCTTGCTCGTCCTGGACGCCTTGGCCCTGAAAGACCTGCCTGAGCTTTTCGACTGTGTGATCGACAGCGGGCTGTTGCACGTCTTTTCGGATGAGGACCGGAGGCGCTATGTCGAGGGGCTGGCGACCGTCCTTCAGCCGGGCGGTCGACTGTTCTTGTTGTGCTTCAGCGACGCAGAGCCAGGAACGCAGGGGCCACGAAGGGTGTCTCGCAAGGAGATCGAGGACACCTTCGCCGATGGCTGGGTCATCGAGTCCATCGAGCCATCAGGGTACGAACTCCGGCCTGACCCGAACGACATCTCGTTCAGCGACGACGGGCCGAAGGCGTGGT
>JBGQLF010000892.1:0-5212 GCA_041499985.1 Gemmataceae bacterium | reverse complement strand
GGCGTGACCAACCTGACGGCCGAGGAATGGCTCGAGCGCTGGCACTCCTTCCATCGGCGGCATCCCGATCAAGGCCGGATTACGCCAACGAATGGGCTTGCCTTGCCCATGCGGGAGGCGAGTGCCCACGGAGCGGCCCAGCGCTAAGCACGGCGCCATAGCCTGGGTCCAGGCGCAGACCAAGCGCCGGGCATCGGAATGCCAGGTGAGCGTTTTCTCGTCTTTGGTCGGACAGAGGCATTTCAAGAGGCAGATGCCACTGCGATCGGCAGAGAGCGAATCGACAGAGGGCCAGGCCAGAGATTACCCCATTCGCTCACAGACCGCGGACGGAAACAACAGCCAATACCCCGGACGGATAACCTGTGGTGCGTTTTCCCGCCACCACGCAGCTGCCTCGGGGGATCGGGAGCCTAAGGATTTCACGGCCTTGCGGCCATCGACAACGTAGCCGGTGGTCACCTCCGGATCTTGGTTGGAGAGCACTCCCACGGTCTCAAGCGGCCGCGGCTCACTCTCCCCTCGCCTCAGGGGTAATTCGAGCCCGACCCAAGCACGCCGAATTTCCTCCGGGGCTTCCCCTGGGGGAGTATGAATGATGCGCACATAGGCGACGGTTCTGTTCCTCCAGGCGTGAACTGCGAACACCCCGGCCAGGACCACACCCACCAAGGCGACCATCGCAACGATCACGGTCAGCGGATCGACTGGGGTGCCCGAGCCGCTTTGATGTCCTGCGTGGAAAACGACTGGGTGAACGGGGGCGTGGGGAACGACTGAATGGACTGGGGCCGGGGGTGGTGCCAAGCGCGCCGGGACCGGGGGTGGTGCCAAGCGCGGAGGAAGCACGCCACGTTGGCTCCAACAATAATTGGTGAATGTGGCAAAGACGAACAGCACGAGGCCCACATGAAAGACGGATCTCATCAGCACACCAGCCCTTTCTTGAGGACGACCCACCGAAGCCCAACACCACCCTACGAGAACACTCCACAAATCGCGCCACGACACGACACCACAATCCGCCTGAATCCTTTTGCGGCCGTTTGCCCCGAGTCGTACAATCACGGCTCCCGCTGGCGAGCGTTCGTGTTGCGCTGGGCAAAAGCCGCTGTCCACTGCCGGCTCGGTCAGTCCCTGGATCGCTCAGTTCCAGGCCGGAGACCATGCCGGCGCCCAGCACCTGTTCTTGGGAGACGAGGAGCTGCAGCGGGTCGCCCTGGGCAAGTTGGAAGGCTACGACATCGAAGAGATCGCGGCGCCGCTCGGGCTGGTGCCGCGAACCGTGCAGCGCCGGCTCCAGTTGATCCGGCGCCTCTGGGAGCAGGAGCTGTCACCATGAACGAGCCTTGGCGTGCGGACGACGCGGCCTTGCCCTTGTCGGTTGCCCAGCGGGTCGACGCGATCGCTTATCGCTTTGAGAAGACCTGGAAAGCAGCGGCGGCAGCCAACCAGCGGCCGTGCCTCGCGGATTACCTGGGGGACACTCCCGAACCCGAACGAGCTGCCCTCTTGTCCGAGCTGATCGCCCTGGACATCGCCTACCGGCGTCAGGCGGGCGAGGACCCCCAAGCGGGGGATTATCACCAGTACTTTGCTTCGTTGGACCAGGTGCAAGTGGCCCAGACCCTCGACTTGGCACCGGGTGTGGCGGCGCCGAAGAGCGACCAGCGGCCGGCGCCACCAGCACTCGTCCCCCAGGTAACCCGCCTGCGCTGTCCCCACTGCCACAACCCGATCCAGATCGTTGATGACCGCGCCGAGGACGTGCTGTGCCCGGGCTGCGGCAGCTCCTTCCGCGTACGCGATGCCCGGCACACCACCACGCTGGGACACATGCGTCCTTTGGGAAAGTTTGAACTGCTGGAACGGGTGGGTGTGGGCGCCTTTGGTGCCGTGTGGCGAGCCCGCGACACCCAGCTCAACCGGATCGTGGCCCTGAAGATCCCCCACGCCGGCTCTCTCATGGAGCCGGAGGAACTCGAACGGTTTGCGCGCGAGGCGCGCATGGCCGCTCAGCTACGGCATCCTGGCATTGTCACGGTCCACGAAGTACAGATGCTGGAGGGCCGCCCGGCGATCGTGTCGGACTTTATCGAGGGGGTGCCGCTCCGGGACCTGATGGAAGTGCGCCAGCTGACCTTCCGGGAGACGGCGACCTTGCTCGCGGAGGTGGCCGATGCGCTCGACTATGCCCATGGCAAAGGGTTGGTGCATCGGGACATCAAGCCGGCCAACATCATGATCGAGCAGCCCTGTCTCCAGGAAGCCGGGGACCGGATGTCGGCGGGTGAGACGGCGAGCGGCGTGGGCAAACCGCTCATCATGGATTTCGGTCTGGCCCGGTGCGAGCAAGCGGAGGTGACCTTGACCCTGGAAGGCCACATCCTCGGCACGCCGGCGTACATGAGTCCGGAGCAGGCCGCCGGCAAGGGTCACCAGGCGGACCGGCGCAGCGACGTGTACAGTCTGGGCGTGATCCTCTATGAGCTGCTGACGGGTGAGCTGCCGTTTCGGGGTTCGAAGCTGATGCTCTTGTACCAGGTGCGCTGCGAGGATCCGCGCCCTCCACGGCGCGTGAACGACAAGATTCCTCGGGACCTGGAAACGATATGCCTGAAGTGCCTGGAGAAGGTGCTGAACCGGCGCTACAGCACGGCCGCGGAGCTGGCAGCGGAAGTGCGACGGTTTCTGGCCGGGACGCCGATTCTGGCCCGCCCGGTGGGCCAGGTGGAACGGACCTGGCGCTGGTGCCGGCGCAATCCCGTAATAGCCGGTATGGTTGCGGTCATCGTCCTCATCACCACCTTAGGCCTCGGTGGCATCCTCTGGCAATGGAGGCAAGCGGAACTGGCACGCGGCGAAGCGGTGGCGAGAGCAGAGGTCGAGACGGAAGCACGGCAGACGAGCGGGCGAACGCTCATCGATATGTACACCTCGTCCGGAGTAGCAGCCGGGGAGCGCAACGATCCCGCCCAGGCTGTCCTCTGGTTCGCCAGTGCCGTCCGGCGAGCTACCAGTGAGGCCGAGCGCGAACACTACAACCGGGTACGCATCGCTACCTGGAGTCGCCAGGCCCTCCTGCCTGTCCACGCCCTGGAGCATCAGGCAACAGTATACGAAATGAGCTGGCATCCTGGTGGGCATCTCGTGCTGACTCTAACCCAGCACAAGGATCTCTCGTCAACCGATTGTAAGATCTGGGATCTGGAGCGAGAAACACCCCTGGCTCTTCCCGGCGGATTGGCAGCAGCTTGCTGCGGCGCCTGGAATGCCGACGGTAGCCTGCTGGCGTTGGGGACAGCGCAAGGCGAGGTCGTGGTGTGCAGCTTTCCCGTTGGCGACGTCCTGCACCGCTTGCCGGGCATAGGCCCGGTCAGGGCCCTGACCTTCAGTCCCGATGGGCAGTTGCTGGCGTTGGCCCGCGAGAAGCACGTGCGCGTCTGGAACTACGCGATCCCGGCTTCTGTTACGGGAGAGTTGATCCATCCCGACCAGGTGACGACTCTGGCGTTTCATCCCAAGGGCCACCGTCTGGTGACCGGATGTCTGGACGGCAAGGCACGTGTCTACCCGGTTCCGAATGACAAGGACGTCACTCTGTTCCCGCCCCTGCCGTTGGGGTACACGATAGTTAATGGGAGACCATCTGTGGTCCCTCCCACCTTCGTGGATGAGGGGCGCAAGCTGCTCACCTCTTTGGGCCTGGCGAGCTGGTACGACGCGGAGACGGGAGAGCGGCTTGCCGCCCTTGACCCTAATGGTTCGAGCATCGGCCTGCTGGCGGTCAGTCCCAATGGCAAGTACCTCGCTGTAAGCAATCCAGCGTACGAGGGGACATGGATCGTGGAAGTGGCAACCCGCCGGCCCGTGAGCCCTGTCCTGGAGCACCGACCGCTCCAATGGGTGACCTCGCTGTCGTTCAGCCCCGACAGCCGGATCTTGATCACCGGCAGCAATGACACGACCGTCCGCCGCTGGTCGGTCCCCGACGGCGAACTCCTGAGCAAGCCGCTGCTCCTTCAGACCGGCGTGACCCAGACCGTATTCTCCCCGGACGGTCGGTTCCTGGCCACGGCTCAGGAGGGCGGCCTGACGCGGGTTTGGGCCCTTCCAGTGCCAGACGCCTGGTATCTGCGACTGCCCTTGGAGGCGAACTCGTCCTCCCTTGCGCGGCTGAGTCGGGACGGGCGCTACGTGATCGCGACGGGCTTCAGCAAGAATAGCTGCAACCTGCGGGCGACGCGCGTCTTCGAGGTGGCAACAGGCCAACCAGCAGGCCCCCGTCTGGAGCCGGGTGATTTGGCTTTTCCGGCATTCGCTGCGAGCACTGTAGGAATCCTGGGCTCGCCACTGGCACAAGGGCCTTTTCATGCGACTTCGGCACTCATTCCCGGAAGAGCCGGTGGTTTCATCCTCGATGCCGCTTTCTCCCCGGACGACCGACAGGTGGCGTTGATCGTCTCCCTGGCCGCGTCCTCGAAGGAACGTTACGACTTTCACCCGTGCACTGGAACCCGGGCGGGGCGACTCCAGCTGTGGGACTGGCGCACCGGTCAGCGGCTGTTCGACCCGTTGCCCCTGCCCTCCGAGCCGCGCTGCCTGGAGTACAGCCTCGACGGCGAGGCCCTGGCGGTCATCTGTGCGGGCGGCCAGCTCGTGCTCGTGGACCCCCGCAGCGGTCGCGTCCAGTGGCAAGAAAGGCATGCACGCCCATCGGATACCGAAAACAGATTTTACATCAACAACGGGGCGGTTCGCATCAGCCCGGACAGTCAGAGTGTGTTGACCTTCGGGACTGAAGACGACGTGCGGGTCTTTGATGTCGCCACCGGGCAGCTGCGCTACCGGCTGCCCCATAACCACTGCCGGGGCGTGGACTTTTCCCCGGATGGCCGGCTGGTCTCCACCTCTGCCCGAGACAAGACTGTGCGGGTGTGGGAGCTTGCGACGGGCCGCCCGCGGAGCGAACCGCTCTCGCATCCTGACGCTGTGTTCACGGCTCCCTTCAGTCCCGACGGCAAGTACTTGCTGACCGGCTGTCGCGATAACATGGCTCGGCTATGGGATTGGCAGGCGGGCCGGCAGGTCTGGCCCTTCGAGCACGAGGCTGAGGTCCACGCGGTCGCCTTCACCCCGGACGGGCGCTGGCTGCTGACCGCCAGTATTAACAACAAAGTGCGCGTGTGGGAAAGCGTCACTGGCAAACCAG
>JBGQLF010000891.1:0-5217 GCA_041499985.1 Gemmataceae bacterium | reverse complement strand
GGTAACTCGCAGAAAATAGTCTACCCACGTCTCGCGTCTTTTGCTATCCTTCCTGGGCGTTCGGTATTACCTCGCTTGCCGAGTTCTCAGGGAGGAGACGATGACGTCGTTGACGGACCAACACATCGCCACGATCAAGGACGCTGCCCAGAAATTGACTGGCCCGCAACGCCGGGCCTTCCAGGCGCGCGTGACGCTCGACTACCTCGATGGCAACGCACGACGCGCCGAGCGGGTGTTCGGCTGGTCACGCCAGACCGTGATCCTCGGACTCCACGAGCGGCGTACCGGGTTCAGTTGACTCGGTGATTTTGCTTCGCGGGGCAATCACCGCAGCGAAGAGAAACTGCCCCAGTTGGAGGCAGACATCCGTACTCTGGCCGAACCCCACACCCAAGTCGATCCGAAGTTCCAGTCGCCCTTCCAGTACACGCGGATCACGGCCAAAGCCATGCGTCAGGCCTTGATCGACCAGAAAGGATGGGCGGATGAGGATCTGCCTTGCGAAAAGACCATCGGTAACGTCCTGAACCGCTTGGGCTACCGTCTGCGGCGTGTGCAAAAGGCCAAGCCGCTCAAGAAGGTGCGGGAGACCGATGCGATTTTCACGAACGTCCATCAGGAGAATCAGGCGTCCGATGCACGGGCGGATTCGTTGCGGATTTCCATCGATACCAAGGCGAAAGTGAAGGTTGGGGAGTTTTCGCGCGGTGGGGAAGCCCGGGGTGCCGAGGCGACGAAAGCCCAGGATCACGACCTCCAGCCGGTGGCGCAGTTGGTGCCGTTTGGCATCCTGGAAGTACGCGCTGGTTTGGTGACGATCGTGATGGGAACGTCGCGCGAGACGAGCGACTTCATCGCCGACTGTCTGCAACAGTGGTGGGACCAGGCCAAGGAGCGCCATGGCCACATGCGTCAGTTGGTGATCAACCTGGACAACGGACCGGAGCTCTCGAGTCGTCGGACGCAATTCATGAAGCGGATGGTGCAGTTTGCGGACCGGAACGACTTGGAGATCGTTTTGGTATACTATCCGCCGTACCACAGCAAGTACAATCCGATCGAACGTTGCTGGGGGATTTTGGAGCAGCACTGGAATGGGACGTTGCTGGACAGCGTCGCAACGGTGCTGGGGTGGGCGCGGAGCATGACCTGGAAAGCCATTCACCCGGTGGTGCAATTGCTGGATCAGGCCTACGAGAAGGGAGTGCGTATCGCCAAGAAGGCCTTCCGGGCGATTGCGGAGCGCCTCGAACGCCATGAGACCCTTCCCAAATACCGGGTCCGAATTCGACCGCAGACCGGATGACAGGGTAGATTATCAATTGCGAGTTACCTTGGCCTTGAGGGTGATCAACGCGGCCGCGGGGTTTTCGCGGTAGCGGGCTTTGACGGGCGCTTGCAGGGCCCGCAGCTCGTCGGCGTTCATGTCCACTCCTTCGCAATCGGATGACCTGTTCGGCTGCCGTCCTCTGGCTCCAGGCCATTGTTCCCCACGCCGCTGCCAAAAGCAACTGGCCCCGCCGACGAAGAAGGAATAGGACAGTAGTTTTCTGTTGCGGCGCACCGGGAACATGGTCACAATCGGCGAACACCAAATCGTTACTCTTCGGGAGACACCCATGGGGTTGTTCGACAAGCTGCGCGGCGAGCTCATCGACATCATCGAATGGACCGAGCCGTCGCAGAGCAGCGTGCTGGCGTACCGGTTCCCCCGGTACCACAACGAGATCAAGATGGGGGCCCAGCTCATCGTCCGTGAAGGCCAGGCGGCCGCGTTCGTCAACGAGGGGCAGCTCGCCGACGTTTTCCGGCCCGGCACCTACAGACTGGAGACCGAGAACCTGCCCATCCTCTCGACCCTGCGCGGCTGGAAGTACGGCTTCAATTCCCCGTTCAAGGCCGAGGTCTATTTCATCTCCACCAAGCAGTGGACCGACCTCAAGTGGGGCACGCAGAATCCGGTCATGCTGCGCGATCCCGAGTTCGGTCCGGTACGCCTGCGGGCCTTCGGCACCTACGCCATGCACGTCAGCGAGCCCGCGACGTTCTTGCGCCAGCTCGTGGCAACCGACCCCTCCTTCGAGACCTACGAGGTGACGAACCAACTCCGCAACGTCATCGTGTCGCGGTTCGTCGATGTGGTCGGCCAAGTGAAAATGCCGGTGCTCGAGCTGGCGGGTAACTACGAGAAGATGGCCGGGGTGATCCGGGAGGCGATCAAGCCGGACCTGGCGGCGATGGGGCTGGCGCTGACCGCCTTCTACATCGAGAACATCTCGCTGCCGCCGGAGGTGGAGAAGGCCCTGGACAAGCGCACGGAGATGGGCGTCCTCGGCGACATGGGTCAGTACACGCGCTACCAGGCGGCCAACGCACTGGGGGAAGCGGCCCGGAACCCCGGCGGCGTAGCGGGCGCCGGCGTGGGTGTGGGCGCCGGCTTTGCCCTGGGCGGCCAGATGGCCAGCGCCTTGCAGGGTGGTACCCCGGCGACTCCGCCGCCCCTGCCGACCCCAGGCGCCTTCCATATCGCGGTGGCAGGGGCAGCGACGGGACCGTTCGACTTGACTGCCCTGGCGGCGAAGGCTCGTGACGGGTCGTTCACGGGCAGTACCCTGGTCTGGAAAGCGGGCATGTCCGGCTGGGTCGCGGCGGAGACGGTGCCGGAGCTTCAGCCGCTGTTTGCCGCGGTACCGCCCCCGGTACCGCAGACATAACGGGTTACGAATGGGATGAAGTGGCGATCTTCTGAGCAGCGAGTACTCAGTACCGAGTACCGAGTACTTCGCCGCCTCCTTTCCCCGACAGGGTCAAGGTCATGAATGTCGGCAGTGAATGGCTGGTGGACGCGGCGGGGTGTCGCGCCGAGCTGTTGCGCGACGCCCGTGCCCTGCGCCAGGCCTGTGCCCAGCTTATCGCGAGCCTCGACCTGCACGTCGTCGGCGAAGGACATTGGCACCAATTCCCACCTCCTGGCGGGGTGACAGGCCTGTTCCTGCTGACCGAGTCGCACCTGACGCTGCACACCTATCCCGAGTGCGGCAGCGCCAGCTTCAACCTGTACTGCTGCCGCCCGCGACGACCCTGGCCATGGGAAGCATGGCTGCGTGAGCAACTGGGCGCGGCGCGGGTGACCGTCCGCCGGATCCCGCGCGGAGCCGAGAGCCCACAAACCAGTGAGCGAGAGGAAGGCGTGCCGTGAGTCCCGTCCAGGCGTCATGCCCCGCGTGTGGGGCGGCGATCACGTTCAAGGTCGGCTCGGCGATCGTGACCGTCTGCGAGTACTGCCGGTCGGTGGTGGCGCGCGGCGACCGGCAGTTCGAAGACCTCGGCAAAGTGGCCGACCTGATCGAGACCGGCTCCGTGCTCGACGTCTGGCTGCAAGGACGTTACCAGGGCGTCCCCTTCGAGTTGACCGGCCGGGCCCAGCTCGGGCATGAAGCAGGCGGCGTCTGGGACGAGTGGTACGCCGCGTTTGCGGATGGCCGTTGGGGCTGGCTCGCCGAGGCCCAGGGGCACTTTTACCTCACCTTCGCCCAGGAGCCGAAGGCCTCCGCTGCCGTGCCGCCCTTCGCGGAGCTTGCCATCGACCAGTCGTTGCGCCCGGTGCCGGGATCGATCGCGCTGACGGTCGCCGAGAAAGGCCAGGCCCGCGCCCTCAGCGCCAAGGGAGAAATTCCCTACCGGCTCGTGCCGAACCAGGTGTACCACTACGCCGACCTCTCCGGTCCGGGGGGCGAGTTCGGCACCATCGATTACGGCGAGACGCCGCCGTCGGTATATCTCGGGTGCGAGGTTACCCTGGAGGAGCTGGGCATCCCGGTCACAGTGCGGGCGCGCGGCCAGGAAGCCCGACAGGTGGAGGCTCTCCATCTGTCGTGTCCCCAGTGCGGCGGCGCCCTCGACTTGCGTGCCCCGGACCGGACGGAGCGCGTTGGCTGTCCCAACTGCGGCTCGCTGCTGGACGTGGAGCAAGGCCAGCTGCGGTTGCTCAAGGCCCTGGAGCCACAGAAGGTCTCGCCGCGAATCCCGCTCGGCGCAGTCGGCAAATGGCAGGACACCGACTATACCCTGATTGGCTTCCTGCGCCGCAGTGTCGAGATCGAGAAAATCCGCTACTTCTGGGATGAATACCTGCTCTACCAGCCGCATCACGGGTTCCGCTGGCTGGTGTGCAGCGACAAACACTGGAGCTTCGTGGAGCCCCTGCCGCCGGGTGGGATACACGCCGGCAGGGGCAAGACCGCCACGTACCAGGGCAAGGACTACAAGCTCTTTCAAAAGGCGACGGCCCGAGTAGAGGTGGTACTGGGCGAGTTCTACTGGAAGGTCCAGACGGGTGAGGAAGTGCAGACGATGGATTTCGTCCGGCCGCCAGAGATGCTTTCCCGGGAGGCCACGTTGGGGGAGGACACGGGCGAGATCAACTGGTCGCTTGGCACCTATGTACCGGTCCAGGAGGTGGAGAGGGCGTTCGGGCTGACGAAGTCTTTGCCCACGCCGTGGACGGTTGCGCCCAACCAGCCCTTCGCCTATTGGGGAATCTATCGCTGGTGGGGACTGCTCGTGGCGGCGACGTTCCTCCTCGGCTTGCTCCTCCTCGTCACCAACCCACGCCGCCGGGCGTTTGACGGCACCTTCCGCCTGGAGCCGATGACGAACCCCGACCAGGCGCAGGTTTTCTTCAGCGAGCCGTTCGAGCTCAAGGGACACCGGAACCTGTGCATCACGGCCCAGGCGAACGTGAACAACAGCTGGTTGTGGATCGACGGCGACCTGGTCGATGAGCAGTCCGGCCTGGTCCAGGGGTTTTCGGTCCCGGTGGAATACTATCACGGCGTCGAGGACGGCGAAGCCTGGAGTGAGGGGGGGCCGGAAGGTGCCACCTACTTGTCGGCCGTGCCCGCGGGCCAGTACTCGTTCCGGCTGGAGGTGCACGGTCCGGTGGGCACCCAGGCCATGCCGCTGTATGTACACGTCGCCCAGGGCGTGCCGCGTTGGCTGCACTTCCTGCTCGCTCTGCTGGGTGTGTCGCTGCTTCCCTGCGGTGTCCTGGCTTACCATCTTTACTTCGAACACCAACGCTGGCAGGACAGTAATGTTAGCAGCTAGTATGAGGATAAACGACGTGTTGTGTCACGTAGCCACAAGCGTCCTCTGTTACCGGACATAACCTTTTGCACAACAATTGGCCACGAGGTTTTGCACAAGCGCTAT
>JBGQLF010000890.1:0-5219 GCA_041499985.1 Gemmataceae bacterium | reverse complement strand
TTGGCCGCGATCGCGCTGCCGAGTGGGTTCACCGCGCAAGGGTTGCCGGGCGGCATCACACTGATCGGGCCGAGTGGCAGCGACGAACACCTCTGCGAACTGGGGATGGTCTGGCAACGCCAGGTTGGGCTGCCCTTGGGTGCCACCGGCCATGCGATGCCGGCGCCGGAGCAGCCCTCCCAGACCGGAGTGCCGGGCCGTACTGCCAAACGCTACGTCCGGCTAGCGGTTGCGGGGGCCCATCTGCGCGGCCAGCCGCTGCACCCGGAATTGCTCCACACGGGGGCCTGTTTTGTGCGTGCTTGCCGGACGGCGCCGAGCTATCGCTTTCTGGCCTTTCTGAATCTGGTTCCGCCCCGCCCCGGACTCCTGCGCGATCCCAACCGAGGCGGCGCGATCCAGGTGGAGATTTACGACCTCCCGATCGCGGGTTTCGGGGAACTGGTCGACTCCGTCGCGCCTCCCCTCACCATCGGCACGGTCCATCTGGAGGACGGCGAGGCCGTCAAAGGCTTTCTCTGCGAATCCTGGGATGCCGCACAGGCACAGGACATCACAGCCTTCGGCGGCTGGGTGGGATTCCGCGAGCAGCTGATACCATCCCCGCCAGGCTCCGGGCTCACAGCGACCCCCACGGCGCGGTCGAGTCCGGAGAAGCCAAGGAGGGAACGGCGATGCTAGGCACCAGGCAACGTCTCGTCGGCGTGCTCCGGTCCCGTAAGAGCTGGATCACGGTTCTGATTCTCGGTTTGGCCGGTTGTGGTGGAGGTTCCGCCTCGGACCCTGGCCCCTCCGAAAATGGCAAATTGACGATCGGCTTCATCTACATAGGCCCCCGCGACGATTTCGGCTACAACCAGGCCCATGCCGAGGGTGCCGCCGCCGTCAAGCAGCTGGGTGGCGTCCAGGTTCTGGAGGAAGAACGCGTTCCGGACACCGCCGATGTGCAGAAGACCATGCGGAGCATGATCGAACTCGACGGCGCCCGGGTGATCCTCGCCACCTCGTTTGGGTATTTCGACCCGCACGTCCTGAGACTGGCCCAGGAATACCCCAACGTTCGGTTCCTGCACTGTGGCGGTCTTTATGACGCCAGGAGCCACCCCCAAAACGTGGGCACGTACTTCGGCTACATCGACGAATGCCAGTACCTCTCGGGCATCGTCGCCGGCCATGCCTCGAAGTCCCGAAAGCTTGGCTTCGTGGCCGGCAAGCCGATCCCGCAGGTGTTGCGCAACATCAACGCCTTCACCCTGGGCGCGCGGAGTGTCCATCCTGCGATCACGTGCACCGTCATCTTTACGGGGGACTGGTCTCTACCCGTCAAGGAGGCGGAGGCTGCGAATAGCTTGATCGACCAGGGCGTGGATGTCCTGACCTGTCATGTAAATAGTCCCAAGGTGGTCATCGAGAGCGCGGAAAAGCGCGGCGTCTACACGTGTGGCTATCACACCAGCCAGGCGACTTTGGCGCCCAAGGGCTATCTGACTGGTGCCGAATGGAGCTGGGAACGCATCTACACCGACTATGTTCGCGCCATCCAGTCCGGGCAGACGATGCCGCACCTGATACGCGGTGGTTTGCAGGCGGGCTTCGTGAAGACTTCGCCTTATGGGCCGGCGGTCCGCGCGGAAGCCAGGACGGCGGCGGAAGCCGCGAAGGCCAAGTTCCTGGACGGATCCTTTGTGATCTTCAAGGGCCCGCTGAAGGACAACACCGGGAAAGTCGTGATCGCGGAAGGAACCACCTACGTGCAGGCTGCCCTCGAACTGGAAGGCATGGATTACCTGGTTGATGGGGTGATCGGTCAATAGTGCCGGCGCAGGCGTTGACACCAACGTGTCGTTGAAAGGATAACTTATGAAGTCTCTGAAATCCTCTCCCGTCCTACCTTCGCCGTCCGGGCTGATCCTGACAGCCTTGCTCGCCTTGACTCTGCCGGGCTGTGGGGGCAGTTCGAATGCTCCCGACAAGGCCATCTCTCCTGGGGACACGCTGGCCGTGGGATTCATCTATGTCGGTCCCAAGGACGACTACGGCTACAACCAGGCCCATGCCGAGGGTGCCGCCGCTGTCAAGAAAATGAGCGGCGTCAAGGTGATGGAAGAGGAGCGGGTTCCCGAGACTGTCGATGTCCAGAAGACCATGAAGAGCATGATCGAGTTGGATGGCGCCAAGCTCATCTTTCCAACATCGTTCGGCTACTTCGATCCGCATGTGCTGAAATTGGCTCAGGAATATCCCCATATCATGTTCTTGCACTGCGGGGGCTTGTGGAACGAAAAAGTTCACCCCAAGAATGTCGGAAGTTACTTCGGTTATATCGATGAGTGCCAGTATCTTTCCGGCATCGTCGCCGCGCACGCCACCAAAAGCAAGAAGCTCGGGTTCGTGGCGGCCAAGCCGATTCCCCAGGTGCGGCGCAACATCAATGCCTTCGCCCTGGGCGCCCGCAGCGTCAACCCCGCCATCACTTGTAGCGTCATCTTCACCGGTGATTGGTCCATGCCGGTCAAAGAGGCCGAGGCTGCCAGCAGCCTCATTGACCAGGGGGTGGACGTTCTGACCTGCCACGTCGATAGCCCGAAGGTGGTCATCGAGACCGCGGAACGGCGCGGCATCTACTCCTGTGGCTACCACACCAACCAGGCGGTCCTGGCCCCCAAGGGGTATCTCACGGGAGCCGAGTGGAACTGGGAGAAAGTCTATACCGATTATGTCAACGCCATCAAGGTGGGCAAGAAGGTTCCCAACCTCGTGCGCGGTGGACTGAAGGAGCAGATCGTCAAGACCTCGCCCTACGGGCCCGCCGTCAGCGCGGAGGCCAAGAAGGCCGCGGATGCCGTAAAGGCCAAGCTCGTGGACGGCTCGTTCGTGATCTTCAAGGGGCCGCTCAAGGACAACACCGGCAAGGTGGTGATCTCGGAAGGAAAATCGCTGGTCCAGACCGCCATCGAGCTGGAGAGCATGGATTACCTGGTCGAAGGCGTGATTGGCCAATAGGCGAGCGTTTAGCAACTTACTTGGCCGAAGCGCCCGCGAGGATGTTCCCTCGCGGGCGCTTCGGCCAAGTCGAATCCGCCCTCTCCGATGAGTACCGAACATGAACTGGCGTGGTTTTGCGCAAACACTGGGGATCACCCTGGCGGCCCTCCTGACCTCGATGGCCTTGTTCGGGGTCTTCATGCTGCTGTTCGCAGGAGTTTCCCCGATCCAGCTGTATTCCGAAATGTACCGCGGCGGCTTTGGCACGCGGTTTTCCTGGCAGAATACCCTGACCCGGGCGGCACCGCTCATCCTGACGGCGCTGTGTACGGCTCTGCCTGCCCGTCTGGGGTTGATCGTCATCGGCGGCGAAGGGGCACTGCTCGCCGGCGGGTTGGCCGCGGTTAGCGCCGGCTTGAGCGTGCCTGGATCGCCGCTGGTGGTTCAGCTAGCGATGGCCCTGGCGGGTATGCTGGGGGGCGGCCTGGCCATCGCCTGTATCGGTGTTCTCAGTCACGGGCGCGGCGTCAACGCCACCATCGCCAGTCTGCTGCTGACTTACATCCTCATCGGCGGGTTTAACTTCCTCATCGAGGGGCCGATGCGGGACCCGGCGAGTCTGAACAAACCGTCTACGTATCCCATCGACAAAGAAGTCATGATGGGGAACATCGCCCCCACGGTTGCCGAGCTCGGCCTCAACTTGCGCCAGGGTCCGTTCGCGGTTCTGTACTACTGTCTGGATATCCATTGGGGTCTGGCACTGGGCGTCCTGTTTTGTTTCTTTAGCTATCTGTTGATGGAGCATACGACGTTTGGCTTCGCGGCCCGGATGGCCGGGGGGAATGTCCGCGCGGCTCGGGTCGCGGGCTTGCCGGTCGGCTGGTTGATTGTGATCACCTGCTTCCTGGGCGGTGCCGCCGCGGGCCTTGCCGGCATGGTTGAAATCGCGGCCGTTCATCGCCAGGCGAATGCGTCCTTGATCGCAGGCTACGGCTTCACGGGCATCCTGGTCTCCTTCATCGCCCGGCATCATCCCCTGGGCATCATCCCGGCGGCGATCTTGTTTGGCGGCCTGAGTGCATCCTCGGGCGTGCTCCAGCGCAGCCTGCACCTGCCGGACGCCTCCGTCCAGGTGTTGATGGGCATCATCTTTGTCATGATCCTCCTTTTTGAGACTCTTTATGGTCGCTTCCGCGTCTTCCTGGCGCGGGAGGTCCGGGAGGCCCTGGCCACATGAATGAAGCCTTCACCAATCTGGGTCTGTGGGCGTTGCCGATCGCCGTATTTGGCGGAGCGATCCGGGTAGGCACACCCTTCCTCTTCGTGAGCCTGGGCGAATGCCTGACCGAGAAGGCCGGGCGCGTCAACCTGGGCCTGGAGGGCACGCTGGTGTTGGGCGCCATGTCGGCCTATGGCATCAGCTACCTGACCGGTTCGCCCTGGCTGGGCGTGGCGGCGGCCAGCGCGGCAGGCGCGCTGATGGGGACGTTACACGCGGTGATCTGCAATCGGCCGCGTGTCAACGCCGTGGCCGTCGGGATTTCGATGATGATCTTCGGCCTGGGCCTGGCCTTTTACCTGGGCAAGCCGTTCATCCAACCGAGCGCTCCTCAGCTGCCCGCCCTGGAGATCGGCGCCTGGTCCCAGATCGAGCAAGTCCGGGCCGCTCTGCGCATCAACGCTCTGTTCCTCATCGGCCTGGTATTGACGCCGCTGCTGGCGTGGATGCTGAAAAACACCCGCTGGGGGCTGATCTTGCGGCTGGCCGGCGAAAGCGAGGAGGCCGCGGCGGCGATGGGCTACTCGGTCAACCGCATCCGCATCCTCGCCACGGCGATCGGCGGCGTTTTTGCGGGGATCGGCGGCAGTTACCTGACGCTGTACTATCCGGGTTCGTGGAGTGAGCAGATCTCGTCCGGTCAGGGCTTGATGGCGGTGGCCCTGGTCATCTTCGCCAAATGGGATCCGGTGCGCTGCTTGTGGGCGGCCCTGTTATTCGGTGGCGTCGGTTCGCTGGGAGTGGCGCTTCAGGGACAGAATTTGACCTCCGCTTCGGTGGCTTACCTTTGGAACGCCGCGCCGTACATCCTGACCTTGGCCATCATGGTTGCGACTTCCTCCCGTGCCCGCGCCATGGCTGGGGCGCCCGCGGAGTTGGCACGGGTGCGGTAAGGTAAGACAAACGATGTGTTGTTTGACGTAGCCACAAGCGTCCTCGCTTGTGAGCTGCT
>JBGQLF010000889.1:0-5233 GCA_041499985.1 Gemmataceae bacterium | reverse complement strand
CTCTCTGGCGGCGACGGTGACGACATCCTCATCGGCGATGACAACCTCATGCTGGTGGCCTCCGCCGCCACCAGCGGGACTTTGCCTGGCGGCCTGCTGCAAGCGGCCGACCTTCACGAGGACCTCATGACCGGCGACATCATCGCCGCAGACGGCAAACAGAGCTTCGTCTTCGTTCAGCCCGACCCTGCCCAGCCGCGCTACACCATGCGTCGGGTCCAGGTCACGCATCGTTTCGAGAACACGGCCTTTGTTCGCAGCCGGCTCGCGCCCCACGCTGAGAGACTGACTCCCCAAGAAGAGGCGCAGGGCATCCAGCCTCGCCGCCCGCTGGAGCCCGGCGAGCGTTTCATCACGTCGGGCGTCTTGGAATTGCGGGCGGCGCTGGAGGACAAGGAATCCAAAGCCTCAAGATGACAAGGTGACAAGGTAACAAGGAAACTGAACGGAGAGGAAGCAATGACAGCAGGTGGTCTTTGCCTCTGTCACCTTGTCACCTTGTCATCTTCCAATAGGGGATCGTCCCATGGTCCGCGCACTCATCCACTGGGCTGTCCAGAACCCGCTCGTCGTACTCTTGGTGGCCATCGCCTGGATGATCCTCGGCGTCTACTCTTTCCTGAACGTGAATGTGGAGGCTTACCCGGACCTGGCCCCGGCAATCATCGAAGTCGTCGCGCAGTACCCCGGCGCCTCCGCCGAGGAGATCGAGCGGCAGGTCACCATCCCGCTGGAGGTGACCCTCGCGGGCATGCCCGGACTGAAGACCACGCGCACCAAGTCGCTCTTCGGCCTGTCCCACCTGCGCAACCAGTTCGAGTACGGTTTTGATTACAAAGAAGCCCGCCAGGAGGTCATCAATCGCCTCCAGTTCACGCAACGCCTGCCGCCTGGGGTCCAGCCCCAGATCTCCCCGCAGTCGCCGACCGGCGAGATCTACCGCTACACCCTCAAGTGTCCGAAGGATCGCTATGGCAACGATATCTACACACTCAACGACCTCAAGGCACTCCAAGACTGGGTGCTCGAACGCGAGTTTCGCCGCGTCCCCCGCATCATCGATGTCACCAGTAGCGGCGGCACCGTCAAGCGCTACGAGATCCATCCCGACCCCGATCGCCTCCGGCGCTACGGCATCACGCTTCAGCAGCTCCAGGCGGCCTTGACGAACAGCAACCAGAACGTCGGCGCGGACCTGATGACGCAGGGGCACATCGTGCTCAGCGTGCGCAGCGTCGGCCTGTATGGAGGTGGGCTGGACCCGGTGGAGCAGGTGCTGGGCTTACCGGATCCGTTTCTGGCTGCCGCCCGCCTCCGGCAGGAGGAGAATCGCCGCATCCACGAGATTCGGCAGATCGTGATCGCCTCGGTCAACAACCGGCCGGTCAAGATCGACCACATCGTCGAGGGCGGTCCCCTCTCTCCAGGCGACCCCGTGGGCGAACAGGGTGTTGTCGTGGGACATCAAACGCGCCTCGGCCGTGTCAGTTTGAGCAAGCCCGCTGAGGGGCCGGAGGGCGGGGGAATTCAGCGGGGCCTTGACTCTACCCTCCAGCGGGCCTGGCGGGACGAGGATGACAAGGTGCAGTGCATCGTGCTGCTGCGCAAGGGCGAAGACTCACCGCCCGCCCTGGAGGACGTCAAGAAAAAGGTCGAGGAACTGAATGACCCCGAAACGGGCCGTATGCTGCCGGGCGTGGAGATCGAACCGTATTACGACCGCGGCGAGCTGATGCGCGCCACCACGGAGACCGTGGAGGAAAACCTCTTCCTGGGTATGCTGCTGGTGACGGCGGTGCTGCTCCTGTTCCTGGGCAATGTCCGCACGGCCCTGATCGTGGCCATCAACGTTCCGCTGGCCCTGTTCTTTGCCTTCACCATGCTCTATTTCCGGGGCAAATCGGCCAACCTCTTGTCCATTGGCGCGGTGGATTTCGGCATCATCGTGGATAGCTCCGTCATCATGGTGGAGAACATCTCCCGTCACCTCAGCGCCGGCGAGTATGCCGAGCTGCCGTTGAAGGAGCGCATCCTTCGGGCTTGCCGGGAAGTCGAACGGCCTTTGTTGTTTTCGACAGCCATTATGGTCTGCGCCTTCATCCCTCTGTTCACCATGCGGGGGCCGGAGGGGCAACTGTTTGGTCCGATGGCCGACACCTACGCTTTCGCCCTGACCGGCGCCCTGGTGCTGGCCGTGATGCTGGCGCCCGTGCTGTGCTTGCTCCTGTTCCGCAACTTCCAGCCGATCCATGACAACTTCCTGGTTCGCTTCCTGAAGTCGCGCTATCTGTGGCAGCTGCGGCTATGCCTCAAGTACCGTTGGATCACACTCCTAGTCATGGGTTCCCTTCTCGCAGGCACTCTCTGCTTCCTCCCGTCCCTTGGCCGCGAGTTCATGCCGCAGCTGGAAGAAGGCAACCTGTGGATCACAGCTACCTTCCCCCTCAACTCCTCGATGGACCGCGTCGCCCAGGACATTGATAAGGCTCGGGCCCTCATGGTCTCCTACCCAGAGGTAGAAGTCCTGGTGCCGTCCATAGGCCGGCCCGACGACGGCACGGATCCGACCGGCTATTACCGAGTCGAAGTGTTCGCGCCTTTGAAACCGATGAAAGACTGGCCCAAGCTCCTCGACGTGCAGGGCTGGCGGCGTTACTTCTATGGAGCCAACCGGCAGCGGACCAAGGAGGAACTCGTCCTGGCCATGAATCAGGAGCTGCGCGACACTATCCCGGGCGTGGACTGGAATTTCTCGCAGTACATCCGCGACAACGTGACCGAAGCGATGGCCGGCGTCAAAGGGGACAACGCCGTCAAGATCTTCGGCCCGGACCTGGACAAGCTCGAAGAATTGGCGGCGGATGTCAAGAACCGTCTGGAGCGCGTTCCCGGCATCCAGGAAGTCGGGATCTTCAATCTCAAGGGGCAGTCCAACCTGGAGTTCCGCGTCGATCCCGACAAGTGCGCCAAGTGGGGCGTCAGCGCTGCCGATGTGAATAACCTGATCCAGGCCGCGGTGGGCGGCCAGGCGCTGACGACTATGATCGAGGGGGAAAAGCTCTTTGACGTGACGCTCCGCTGGCCGCATGCGCTCCGGAGCAGCGAGACGTCGATCCTGGAGATGCAAGTGGACATCACGAATAACCAAGTGGTTCCGGCATCCGGTCCCAGCAGCTTCACCCCGTCGCCCACGGGTTCCGGCGTGGCGCTGCCTTCGACGGTGGGCAGCCTGACGAACACGGCCAACCCGATCAGTAACACGCCTCGACTCAGGCTGCGCGACCTGGTAAGTCCGGTCGGCCCCAATGGCGCTGCCGATCCCAAGGGCAGCTTCGAGCGCGCCGCCGCCTCCACGATTTACCGCGAGCAAGGGCGGCGTATGATCGCCATCAAGTTCAATGTCCGCGGGCGCGATTTGGGTAGCACCGTCGCGGAGGCGAAGGAGAAAACTCAGGAACTCTTCCACAGTCCCTATCGCACTGTCTGGGACGGTGAGTTTAACGAAATGGAGCAGGCCGAGAAGCGGTTGCTGGTTATCATTCCCCTGTCGCTGGGGCTGATCTTCATCCTGCTCTACATGGCGTTCGATTCGGTCGTGGACGCGCTGCTGGTGTTTTCCAACGTGGCCGCACTGTCGATGGGCGGCGTGTGGGCTCTGCTGCTGACGGGGACCAACTTCAGCATCTCGGCCGCGGTAGGCTTCGTCTCGATCTTCGGCGTGGCGATCATGGATGGGCTGCTGCTGATCGCGTCCTTCAATCAAGGCCGGACCCACGGGCTGGCGCTGGAGGAGGCAATCCTCCAGGGCGCGGAGAAGCGCGTACGGGCGGGGATGATGACGGCGCTGACCGCCATCCTGGGGTTGCTGCCCGCGGCCCTGGCTCTGCGGCCGGCGTGGGACTCGGCGGGCGACCTGAGGTGGGTCGAGCCGATCGGCTCGCAGACGCAACGGCCGCTGGCCATCGTGGTGGTGGGCGGAATGATCACGACTTTATTTCTCACTCGCTACGTGATGCCGGTGCTGTACAGCTTTTACGGCAATCGCGAGCCACCGGCTGATACCGGCGGGCTGGCACATTGATCGGACTGCCTGAATGGTTACCCGTTGTCCTAGCGCCAATGGTTGAGAATGTGGAATTCGTTCCTGATGGGAACGCCGGCCTGGTCCAAGTTGTGGACCGCCCGGGTGATGTCAGCGTCCTTCATGTCCCGCTGAGGGTCGTTGTCGGCGCGAACTACCACAATGCCGGCATGCTGGCCATTCGTCGCCTGGACCAACAGGTGCAAATCCTTGAAATCATCGTGGTTCTTGGAGACGAGGACCAAGCTGTACTGCACCGCGTGGAGCAGATGGCGTGGGTCCCAAGCTCCCGACAGCGTCACATCGGCCGGTACAACCACTAGGTGGCCTGCTCTCCGGAGCGGCGCAACCAGCGATCCTTTGGCCATGTCGTCATCGAGATAAAGATTCATCACTGGGCTTGTCGTGGCGTGGGGCGTAGGGCCACTTGTCATGGCCCGTGGCCCGGATCCAGGCCTCCTCACGGCCTCGCTCTTCGTCTAGCAGTGCTCGGTTTCTCACGCAGTAGTCGATGGCCTCCAGGACCGCTTCGACCGGCAAATGGTATTCGCGAGCAACCTCCTCGGCCGTCAAGGGTTCTTGCCCAACGGTCTCGCGGTACAACACTTCGGCACGGATGCGGCCGCTGACGAAAAGTTGACGGTAGTTCGAACCGCCGCGCTTTGGCTGTAAGTATTCGTACTCCGTCTGCTCCGCCATCGAATGCCCCTCCACGAAAGACTCAGGTCATTCTACCAACTCCAGGCCGGGTGATCTACCGGGGTCAGAAGTTGAACTCGGCCCGTAGGAAGAGCCCCTGGTCATGGAGTGGGCCGAAGGACAGATCGTTGTCTCCGCGCCCAAATTGCCACCATTCCTCGAACTGGTATCCAAGCAGGAAACGGGCATGGTTCCACCGGGGTACGTCATAACTCAGGCCGACTTGCGTCGCCAGCATGGGCGTGCCCACCCCGTTGGTGACCCTCCGTTGGGTAAACCCTGGCGGTTCCACGAACGTCTCCTTAAAGGTCTGGTGCACGCGCCCGTACATGCCGGCCCCCTCCAACCGGCCGAACAGGGTGAGCCCCGGCATCCAAAGCTTACGGCCCACCTCCAACACTCCGTGAGCGCCGAAATACCGATTGCCGACGGCCTCCGTTTGAGATAGACGAG
>JBGQLF010000888.1:0-5234 GCA_041499985.1 Gemmataceae bacterium | reverse complement strand
TTCTCTATGCCGATCCGATTCGCGAAGCCCCGCCGCTGCTCACCCGGGAGCAGACAGCGGCCAAGCGTGCGCGCGGCGTTCCCTTTCTCCGCGGTGAGAGTTGGCAGCTGGACGTACCGGCTTTTCAGCGACGCTGGCGGCAGGTTTGTGGCGTCGTCCAGCAGCACGGCAACGAAAGCGCCAAGGCCCTCGCCGCCGCGATGCGACACGGTCGAGTGAAGCCGCAGGAGTGGGTGCAGGAGGTGCTGGCCGGCCGGGCCGAGACCATTCACGCCCAGGCCGAGACCCTTGGTCTCGACGCCGCGTTGACCGCGATGGTGCTCCGCCTGGTGTTGTTTCCCGTGCTGGCGCACTTCCAGCTGGCCTTGGTGCCGTTCCAAGACCTTGCCTGGGACAACGGCTTCTGTCCCACCTGCGGCAGCTGGCCCTTGTTGGGCGAGTTCCGTGGCCTGGAGCAACTCCGCTTCCTGCGTTGCAGCCTGTGTGCGGCGTCCTGGGAGTTCGCTCGCCTGCGCTGTCCGTTCTGCGGTAGCCGCGACCACGAGCTGCTCGGTTACGTCCATGTGGAAGGTGAGGAAAGTACGTATCGTGCCGCTACCTGCGAGGCCTGCCGCGGCTATGTCAAGATGGTGGCTACGCTGGGACCTCTGCCCGGTCCCCAACTCCTCGTGGCCGATCTGGCCACGCTGCACCTGGATCTGCTCGCGGCGGAGCAGGGCTACCTGACGCCCCCGTGAGCCGGGTTCTCAATCCCATGCTCGACGTGGGGAGGGGACCGGGGGCGAGGCCTGGCCCAGGAACGACAACCATCTCCGCCGGCACAACCACAAAGAACGACAGACTCACGGTTTTCTTTGTTGCTCTGGGATGATTTCTCGCCTACACTCCACGCTCAAGACATCAACTGCGGTTGTGCCTGGTCTGGGATCCGGCTGCCCCCAGAGCCTGTGTTGCCTCGTTTCGATCGGGTTCGTCCGATTTCCTGGCCGATCCTGAGACTTAGTGGCACTACCGATGCCGTTATTCTCTTGCCCGGGACAAGGTCAAGCTCCCTCCCGGGGAGGATAAGATGATGAGCACCGTTTCTCAGTCGGGCTCTGTTTTCCTGGAGCTGTTGGCAGTCATGGCTGTCATTGCCATCTTACTGGCCAACTTCGCCGCAGCTCCGCGTTTCCGTGCCCAGATCCGCACCCGACTGTTCGTTCATGGACCCACGCTACTCTTCTTTTCATCTTCATGCAGGGGGAGACATCATGAGCACCATCGTTCGAGGTTTCCTAACCAAAAGAAACAGATTCGGGATCGGCCGGCGCCGGCGTGTCGGGCGAATCGGCGCGCGCCCACTTCTGCGCGTCGAACCGCTTGAAGATCGCTGTTTACTCACGACGATCACCCTGGCGCCCAGCAAGGACAACACCCTGATCGAGAGCACCGCGGGCGACTTGAGCAATGGCACGGGCAATGTCTTTGTCGGGGAGACCAACTCACATGGGGCTCGCCGCGGTGTCATGGCGTTCAATACCGCGGGGAACATCCCCGCCGGAGCCCGGATCAACAGCGTCAGCCTCACGCTGAATGCGGTCAAGACGCACGGCCCAGGCATAACGGTCGAGCTGCACAAGCTGAGCGCGGATTGGGGTGAAGGGACGTCGTTTAGCGGCTCGGGCGTTGGGGACGCTTCCACCACGAATGACGCCACCTGGATCCACCGCTTCTACCCCACCAGCATGTGGGCCAACCCCGGCGGTGATTTCTCCACCACGGTTAGCGCCAGCCTGTCCGTCAGTGGTACTGGCAGCTATACCTGGAGTTCCACGACGCAGCTCGTGGCCGATGTCCAGAGCTGGGTAGATAATGCGAGCACGAACTTCGGCTGGCTCCTCCTCGGTAACGAGAGCACCGGAGGGCGGGCCAAGGAGTTTGGCAGCAGGGAAAACTCCTCGGCTGCCCCCGCGCTGACGATCGACTATACGGCGGGCTTCACCGCGGTTACCCTTAGTGGGCAAGTGTACCACGATCTCAACGGCAACGGCAGCAAGGATGCCGGCGAGGCGGGCTTGCAAGGTTGGACCGTCTTCCTCGATACGAATAACAATGGCACGCTCGACAGCGGCGAGCCGAGCACCACGACGGACAGTAGCGGCAACTACAGCTTCGCCAACATCGGCGCGGGAACCTACCGCGTGCGCGAGGTCGTACAAGCCGGGTTTCAACAGACCACGGCCAACCCAGCGGATATCGTGCCCCAGAGCGGCGTGAATGTCACTGGCAAGGATTTCGGTAACTTCAAGCAGATCACCATCTCCGGTCAGCTCTTTAGTGACCTCAACGCCAACGGCGCCAAAGACAGCGGCGAACCGGGTCTCTCGGGCTGGACGGTCTTCCTCGACAGCAACAATAACGGCACGCTCGACAGCGGCGAAGCCAATACCACGACCGATGCCAATGGCAACTACAGCTTCGCCAACCTCGGGCCGGGAACGTATCGGGTCCGCGAGGTAGCGCAGACTGGTTTTGCCCAGACTACCACCAACCCCGCCGATATCGTCGCCAGCAGCGGCATGAATGTCACATCGGTGAGCCTGGGTAATGCCCGTCCGGGCATCTACGGCCAGGTGTTTGAGGACCTCAATGGCAACGGAGTCAAGGATCCGGGCGAAGCGGGTCTCTCCGGCTGGACGGTTTATCTCGACACCAATGACAACGGGCAGCTCGAGACTGGCGAGACTTCCGTCACGACGAATGCCAATGGGGAGTACGCCTTCACGTCGCTGGCTTCCGGGACCTATGGCGTGCGCGAAGTCCTCCCCTCCGGTTGGCAGCAGAGCCGGCCTGGCCTGCCGAACTTCAAACTGACCGCCTCGGTGACCACCACGCAGATCTCCACGGGCCGCGACTTCGGAAACTTCCGGCCCGTCCAAATCGGCGGCACGGCCTTCGAGGATCTGAACGGCAACGGCACCAAGGACGCCGGCGAACCGGCCCAGTCCGGCTGGACGGTCTTTCTGGATCAAAACAACAACGGCCTACTCGACAAGGGCCAGATCACGCTGGTCTCCAGCGACGCGCCCAAGGCGCTTCCGGATCTGAGCACGACCACCTCTACCCTCGCGGTGAGTGGACTGCCAGGCCAGATTAGTAGCCTGAGCGTGCTGCTGAATATCACGCATACATTCGATTCCGATTTGACCGCCTTCCTGGTCAGTCCAGTCGGGATTCGCGTGCGCTTGTTCTCCCACGTCGGCGACGGCGGCCAAAACTTCACCAATACGCTCCTAGATGACAACGCTGGAGTTGCCATTAGTGCCGGCAACGCTCCCTTCCTCGGCAGCTTCCAGCCCGATGGGCAGCTCTCCGCGTTGAAGGGCCAGAGCCCGAACGGCACCTGGACGTTGGAAATCACCGACGATCGCCCGGGAGACAGCGGCACCCTCCAGGGGTGGTCGCTCACGGTCGGCTTCGCCGAAGTGAGTACCACGACCGACGCCAGCGGCGCCTACGCCTTGGCGGGCCTGGCTCCGGGGACGTACAATGTCCGCGAAGTGGTGCAAGCCGGCTGGCAACAAAGCCAGCCGGCGGGGCCCAACTTCGGCTATGGCGTAACACTGACGAGTGGCCAGAGCACTACCGGTCGGGACTTCGGCAACGACCGCCGGAGTCAGATCAGCGGTACGGTGTTCAATGATGCCAACAGCAATGGCGTCAAGGAAACGGGCGAAGCCGGCTTGCCCGGCTGGGTCGTCTACCTGGATTCGAATGGCAATGGTGTGCTGGATCAGAGGACCGTTCCCGCTGCGGCCACCGATGTGCCCAAGCCGATCCCGGATGTGAGCACGATCACCTCGACGGCGCCGGTGGGCAAGGGACTGGGCCGCATTCTCTCCCTGACCGTCACCCTCAACATCACGCATCCGAAGGACTCCGATCTGATTGTGTTCCTGACTAGCCCCGCGGGCACCCGCCTGTCGCTGTTCAGCCAGGTCGGGGCCGGGGGCGCCAACTTCGTCAACACGGTCCTGGATGATGCGGCGCCCACGGCCATCACTGCGGGCAGCGCTCCGTTCACCGGCAGCTTCCGGCCTACGGGAGCGCTGGCGTCGTTCCTGGGTCAAGACCCCGCCGGCTCCTGGGCACTGGAAATCACCGACTCGGCGGCTCCGAACACCGGCACCTTGAACAGCTGGTCGCTGAATTTCATCCTGGCGACGGAGCCGATTGCCGTCAGCAATGCCAGTGGGGCGTACTCCTTTACGAATCTCAATCCGGGTGGCTACACGGTCCGCGAAGTGGCCCAGGCGGGTTGGACGCAGACCTTGCCGGCGAGTCCGGGGCTCAAGTACACCGTGGCGTTGAATAGTGGCCAGCCGGTGGGCAACCAGGACTTCGGCAACACGCATACAGGCGGGGGCGGTGGGACGCCGCTGATCGGAGATTCCTCCGACGAATCGCCTGTGGACGGAACCAAGGAAGTGGATACTGTCCTCGCCTTGCTGGCGCAGGATCGCTTCAGCGGCGTGGTGCAACTGAGCCTGCGGGTTGGGGGTGCGGCCCTGGAGATGTCATCTCAGCTACCTCGCACCGAGCTGCCTCGATCGACCTTCGGGGTGGACACTCTGTTATCCCCGGAATTGCGGCCGGAATCGGTCGATCAGCTCTTTGCCGATCGGGGCCGCTTGTCACGGGCGGATCTCAGCAACGGGTCCTCGGCGGGCGAGTCCCTGACGGAGTTCCTGGCACCAGAACTCGACTGCCTCTTCGGTTAGACTCAACGCGACCCAAGTTGACCTGAGCCCGACGCGCCAGCGAGGAATATTCCCTCGCTGGCGCGTCGGGCTCACGTCAAACTATCCCGCGTCGAGTAGAGATGCTGTCTTGCTCAGTCGTATCCTTGGTGAGCCGCGAGCGTCAGCTCCTGGCTCGCCCAGTTGTTCCGTCAGGAATGACTTTTGCGGAAGCGGAGGCCGATTGGTATAGTACAGGAGAATTCCTCGGAGCCCGTTTGGTTGGCTGCTCTGGAGGTGGTTGCGATGTCGATGGGCGAGAAGCCGAATGCGTTGGAGATCCGCCTGGCCGCGCTCCGTCGCCGTTTGCGGTTCATTGTCACTTTTCGCGGTCTCTCCTGGCTCCTCGCCCTGCTGATCCTCTCCGGGGCTCTCGTCGGCCTGCTGGATTGGCGGATTCACTTGCCGAGCCTGGTTCGGGCCGTCCTCCTAACTGCGGTGCTCAGCGGCGCC
>JBGQLF010000887.1:0-5240 GCA_041499985.1 Gemmataceae bacterium | reverse complement strand
GCGTTTCGCGAGTTCAAGTCGGTGTGGGATCCGGCGAACAAGCTGAATCCGAACAACATCGTTGACGCGGCGCCGGCCGTTGGATGCTACCCCTCGTTCGGTTTCGGGAACTGCTTTTGCAGGAAGGCCACGGGGTCTAGGATGGTTAAATCCGGGAAGCGCTCGCGGAATTCCTTGCCTGCTGGAGTATTCTCCTTCATCAAGTCGAGAAGGTCCTTGTCCCGACTGACGAGGTAGCGTGCTCCGGCCGCACAGGCAAGATTGAGGTGGGGTTCGTCACCGGATCGCGTGGGTAGGAGAAGACTTTCGCCACGGCGGGAAAGAAAATGGCCTGGCGTTGTAGCTCTTGTAAGAATGCCTCCACGCGCTGGGGGGTCAAAGTCTTGAACTTTTGCTGCGTCTTGGGACGTGTGAGCACGTCCCGAATTTCGGCGAACACTTCGGGACTCAGGCACAAGGTAATCTGCCCGTCCTTCACGAGCTGGAGGCAAACTCCGGCAGGGCTGGCCTCGCGGGCGGCACCTTGCAGAAAAACCATGCAATCAAAGACAGCGCGGACGGTCATGACGCTTGACTGTGCTGGGCCCTTCTTTCCTGTCGAACCTCGTCACGCACTTCGCGGAAGAAGTTTGCCAGCTCCTCGTCGGTCATGCCGCTCTCCGCTACTTCCTGGCGAAAGGGAGCGAGGATCTCATCCAGTGTCGGCTTGGCCTGAAGGCCTTTGTCGATGAGTTGGTGGACCAATGTGACGAGATCCTGGCCATTCTGCGCGGCCCACTCCCGCAGCTTTCGTTCGATCTCGGGGCAGAGATCAATCGTCAGAGTCATTCGGTTTCTCGCTCTATCTGGTGCCGCAAGGTCAGGCGCTCGCGAGCGGCCTTCGCCGAGCGAGCGCCGATCCTGCACTCATGCTACTCATCAGATCAACTTCCCACAAGCCATCCCCTGTCGCCACTCCCCCTCCCTTGCGATAATGCAGCCGGCCTTTCCCGTGCCTGCCCAGCCCGGGCCGGTCGGCCCTGAGTTGGTTCCGCAGCTGTAATTTTGGCGCGCCGATCACGCTTATTCCTGTAGGGGGACTCATGGCTCAGCAACGCAGCGCGCGCGACCGGGAACCCGAGCGGTTCCGGCAGTACTTGACCGTGCTGGCCCGGACCCAGCTCGACCCGCGCCTGCGCGGCAAGGTGGATCTCTCCGGCGTGGTCCAGCAAACGTTGCTCGAGGCGTACCAGGCCCGCGACCGGTTCCCGCAGACGCCGGCTGCCCAGGCGGCCTGGCTGCGGCGCGTCCTGGCCAACAACCTCAAAGACGAAGTCCGCAAGCTTGGCACCGCCCGGCGCGATACGGCCCGGGAAAGCTCCCTGGAGGACGCCCTCGACGACTCCGCGGCGCGGCTGGCGGAACGGCTCGTCGCCGACCAGTCCTCGCCCAGCCAGCGGGCCATGCGTCAGGAAGACCTCTGCCGGCTGGCCCAGGCGCTGGCGGAGCTGCCCCCGGAGCAGCGGCGGGCGGTGGAGCTGCACCACCTGCAAGGCTGCTCCCTGGCCGAGGTCGCCGAGCGGATGGGCCGGCCCAAGGGGACGGTCGCCGTCCTGGTCTTCCGTGCCCTGCAAAAACTGCGCGGTCTTTTGAATGAATCCAAAGGAGATTGATAATGATTGCCAACAACCAAGCGCTGCCCGAACGCGAGCAGCGGCTCGAACAGGTGCTGGTGGAATGTCTCGAAGAACTGGAAACGGGCCGCTCGGAAGGCGAGGCGGCGCTGCGGGCCCGCTACCCGGAGTTTGCCGCGGAGGTGGCCGAGCTCGTGGCCGGCCGGGAGAAGCTGGATCGGTTGGTGGCCCCGCTGCGAGCCGGCGCCACCCCGCTGGCCGCGGATCCCACCACGTGCGCCGACAGCCCAAGCAGCCCGGCCACGCCCCCCGAGGTCGGTCGTTGCTTTGGCGATTACGAACTGCTGGAAGAAATCGCCCGCGGCGGCATGGGGGTGGTCTACAGAGCCCGGCAGAAGAGCCTCAACCGGGTGGTGGCCCTGAAAATGATCCTGGCCGGTGAGCTGGCCTCGGTCGCCCACGTGCAGCGCTTCCGGGCCGAAGCCGAGGCGGTCGCCAGTCTCGATCATGCGCACGTTGTGCCGATTTACGAGATCGGCGAAGGGCGTGTAGGTGACGACGGCCCGGCGGTGCCTTACTTCACCATGAAGCTCATCGACGGGCCCGACCTGACGGCCCTGGTCCGTGAAACCGGGGCGCGCACGGCCGAGGACCAGCGCTGGGCGGCGGGATTGCTGGCCACCATTGCCCGAGCGGTTCACTACGCCCATCAGCGCGGCATCCTCCATCGCGACCTGAAACCGCGGAACGTCCTGCTCGACGCCCAGGGCCAGCCGTACGTCAGCGACTTCGGCCTGGCCAAGCGCCTGGCGAGTGACCAGGCCTTGACCCAGCCGAGTGCCATTGTCGGCACGCCCGGTTATCTGGCCCCGGAGCAGGCGGCGGGCGGCCAGCGAGTGACGACGGCCGCGGACGTGTACAGCCTGGGCGCGATCCTGTACGAGCTGCTCACCGGCCGGCCGCCGTTCCAGGCCGAGACGCCGCTGGAGACGTTGCTCCAGGCGCAGGAACAGGAACCGGTGCGGCCGGGCGTGCGCAATCCGCGGGTCGATCGGGATCTGGAAACGATCTGCTTGAAGTGTCTGGAACGGGACCCGCAGCGGCGCTACGGTTCGGCGGAGGCGTTGGCGGACGACCTGGAGCGCTGGCAGGCCGGCGAGGCGATCCAGGCCCGGCGGGTCGGCCGGGTGGAGCGGTCCTGGCGCTGGTGCCGGCGCAATCCCGTGGTCGCCGGCTTGAGCGCTGCGGTCCTGCTGGTGGCCGGGGTAGGCTTGCTGGGCGTGTTGGGGCAATGGCAGGTGGCCCTGGCGAATGAGCGGGAGGCGACTGCGAACGCCCTGCAAGCCCAGGAGAAGGAGCAAGAAGCGAACCAGCAGCGCGACGAAGCCCAGCAGCAACGCGATGAAGCCCAGCGGCAGCGCGACGAGGTCCGTGTCCTGAATGACCGGCTTCAGCGCACGCTGTATGCGGCCCACATGAACCTGGCCCACAACGCCTGGGAGGCAAGCGGCGTCGTGCGGGTGCAGGAGCTGTTGGAGCAACACCGCCCCAAGCCGGGGGAATCCGATCTGCGCGGCTTCGAGTGGCATTATCTCTACCGGCTGTGCCACGCGGAGATCCTTACCCTCAAAGGGCACAGCTGGTATGTCAATAGCGTGGCCTTCAGCCCGGACGGCAAACGCCTGGCCAGCGGCGGTTCGGCAAATGAGCAAGGCAAGCTGGTAGGTGAGGCGAAGGTGTGGGATGCGCAGTCCGGCCAGGTACTCCTCACCATCAAGAGGCAGCCTGGCGGAGTTAATAGCGTAGTCTTTAGCCCGGACGGCAAGCGTCTGGCCAGTGCCGCTGGGGACGACAAAACGGTGAAGGTGTGGGATGCCCAGACCGGCCAGGAACTCCTCTCCTTCAAGGGGCATAGCAATGCAGTCAACAGCGTGGTCTTCAGCCCAGACGGCAAACGCCTGGCCAGCGCTTCTTGGGATGGGACGGTGAAAGTGTGGGATGCGCAGACCGACCCGAAGCCCCTTACTCTCAAGGGAGCGGCGACTTCGTCTATCGCTAGCGTAGCTTTTAGCCCAGACGGCAAACGCCTCGCCTCGGGTGGCGGGGGCCCACGTGGCTCGGGGCCGGGCGCGTTGCAGGTGTGGGATGCCCAGACCGGCCAGGAGATCGTCACCCTCCAGGGACACACGGCCAAGGTCACGACCGTGGCCTATAGCCCCGACGGCAAGCGCCTGGCCTCCGGCAGTGGCACCTGGGATTGGACCAAGAACGCCTACGTCGCTGGCGACGTGAAGGTGTGGGATGCGCTGACGGGTCAGGAACTCCTCAGCCTCAAGGGACATACCGGCCCCATCTATAGTGTGGCCTTCAGCCCGGACGGCAAGCGCCTGGCCAGCGGTAGTGGCACCTTGAATGCCACCAAGCAAGACCTCGTGGCGGGCGAGGTGAAAGTGTGGGATGCCCAGACCGGCCAAGAGATCCTTACACTCAAGGGGTACAAACACCATGTGAACAGCGTGGCTTTTAGCCCGGACGGCAAACGTCTGGCAAGTGCGGGCGACGAACGGGGAGTGACGTTGTGCGATGCGCAGACGGGCCAGAAACTCCTCTCCCTCGAGGGCCCCTCTGGGGCCAACCGCGTGGCCTTCAGCCCGGACGGCAAACGCCTGGCTGGCGCCGGCGGATGGGTGGATCCTTGGGTGAAGGTGTGGGACGCGCAGACGGGCCAGGAACTCCTCACCTGCAAAGGGCACACCGACGGGATTAATAGCGTAGCTTTCAGCCCGGACGGCAAACGCCTCGCCAGCGCCGGCGGCAGGGGAGGAGTGACGGTCTCGGATGCGCTGACTGGCCAGGAACTCCTGACGCTCCAACGGCATGCCGATGAAGCCAGCAGCGTGGCGTTCAGCCCGAACGGCCACCGGCTGGCCAGCGGGGGGTCGGACGGCACGGTGACGATCTGGGACGCCACGCCGCTGCCGGCGAAGCCGTGACCGCAAGAGGACCGACGCGGCGAACCGATGCGCATGCCGGCGGCGGGAGCGGCCCAGGCCCCGCCGCCGCCTTGTTCGCGGGCACCGTCTCCGCTCTAATGGTTGTTCCATGGGGGTGGCGACTTGCGAACCATTGAACCTGCGTCTGAGGATCTGATTCGTGCCGTCGAAGCAAAGGGGCGTACCATCACTTATGCTCTTCCAGGAACAGATGACCTGCGATACCTTGATTACATGCGTGCCCAGGCGAACGTCGGTGGCCCGAACATGACAGATATTTTGCTTCGGCAAAATCCAACAAAGGTAGAAGTGTTGGAGGAATTCCTTCACGGGACGCAATATCGACTGGGCATTATTGACCGACTCGGCGTCCAGGGCGCGGAAATCCATGTGAAGGAATTCATGTTCCGACAGCAACGTCTTTTGGGAATCGCACCGGAAGACACGCGCCTCCTACAACAAATGTTGGGGAAATAACATGGACCCAAATACTTGTTTTGAGATGAGGATTGCTGAGCTTTTTCGTTTTTCGGATGGTCGCACGGTGTTCGTGGGCAAGGTCGAGGGCGAAACCAAGTTTATTCGCCCCTGCCAATGCGAATTGTTGATGGACGGGGTGCGGCAAGCGCTCGTC
>JBGQLF010000886.1:0-5250 GCA_041499985.1 Gemmataceae bacterium | reverse complement strand
CTGCGACTGGCTCCTGGAGCAGGCACGACGCGAACAGAACGACCGGTACAGGGACTTGGATGATCGACAGAGCATCACTTTGTTCCGCCCAATGCGCAATTGACAAAGCCGTACTAGGGGAGCGCCTCGCCAAGGAGCTACTGGCGGCCGACCTAGGCGTGGTGCCGTTGGCGATGCTTGGCCAATTGCCCGAAGACCTGTCGCTGGAGGACGGGTTGGCCGCGGTCGCCCAGCGGGTGGCGGAGCGCGTCACGCTGGATGCCCAACGCCCGACTGAGTGAGTGATGAGCTGGGATCGGGTCCTACCGTCTTTTGTGCTATGAATCCTGGAGATATATTAATTGCCCACTATTTGAGGAATCTTGCCGATGCACCGTGGTTCCTTGTGCCTCACCGGACTGCTCTTGGGTATGAGTCTGTTCACGCTGGCCCGTGGGCCTCTGGCCGCGGAGGACGACCTGGACCGGCTCACCGTCGGCGTCCAGCCCGATGGCCGCATGGTGGTCCCGACCAACCAGATCCTGAAGCCCGCCGGCCAACAGATCGCTTTTCCAGGCCGACCTGTCGATCTGGCTTTGGCCGAGGACGGCAAGGTCCTCATCGTCAAGAATCTGCGCGACCTGGTCTTTATCGAGACCACCACCCACCAGATCCGGCAAACGTTGCGCCTTCCTTCGGCCAAGACGAAGGAGGCTCCCCGGCCGGGGTTCAGCGTCGTCGGCTTGCTCGTCGACGGTGAGCGAATTTACGCCAGCGATGCCCAGGAGCAGGTGCGGATGGCGCATCGGCAGGCGGGCGGTACGTATGCCTGGACCGAGCCGACCGAACTGGCCCGGCCGAAAGTCGGCGGCTTGGCCCATCCCGCGGGGCTGTGCCGGCAGGGGGAAGCGATCTGGGTCACCGCCACGCGCGGCAACAGTGTGCAGCGGCTCAATCCGCGGACTGGCCAGATCGAACAGACCGTCCCGGTGGGAGTGGCGCCGTACATGGTCTGCGCCCCTCGGCCCGATCGGCTGTATGTCAGCAACTGGGGTGGCGACCTGCCGCAGGCCGGCGATCCGCAGGGCAAGACCTCCGGCACGCCGGTCCAGGTCGACCCCAGGACCGGCGTCGCCAATCAGGGCACACTCTCCGTTCTGGCTCCCGTGCCCGGCAAATGGCAGCAGATTAAAACGATCCCAGTCGGCCTGCACCCCAGCGGTCTAATCGCCAGCGCCACCGGCAAGTTCCTGTATGTCGCCAACGCCAACAGCGATAGCGTCAGTGTCCTCGACACCGGCAGCGACCGGGTCGTCGAGACCATTGCCTGCCGGCCGGAGGCGCGTCTCCCGTTTGGCAGCGGCAGCAACGCCCTGGCCCTCAGCCCCGACGGCGGCACTCTCTATGTCGCCAACGGCACCAACAACTGCCTTGCTGTGGTCCGCCTCGCCGCCGGCTCGTCCGAAGGCGCTGGCACCAACCGTCCGGCACGCAGCCACGTAGCGGGCCTGATCCCCACGGGTTGGTACCCCGGCGCCGTCCTGTTATCGCCTGACGGTAAGAAACTGTACGTCGCCAACGTCAAGGGGCACGGCTCCTTGAGCCAGCCGCGTCCCCTCGAGAAGGGCAAGAACTCGCACGACCACCTCGGCACCGTTTCGATCCTTGACGTGCCCGACGACGCCCAGCTGGCCCGGTACACCCAGGAGGTCAACGCCAACAATCGGCTCGGCTACAGCCTGGCGGGTCTGGAGAAACCGCGGCCCGACGCCAAGCCGGTGCCCGTACCGCAGCGCCACGGCGAGCCGTCGGTGTTCGAGCACGTGATCTACATCATCAAGGAGAACCGCACTTACGACCAGGTGTTGGGCGATATGAAAGAAGGCAACGGCGACCCCCGCCTGATCCTCTTCGGCGAGGACGTCACGCCCAACCACCATGCCCTGGCCCGGCAATTCACGCTCTTCGATAACTTCTATTGCAGCGGCATCCTGAGCGCCGATGGCCATTCCTGGACCGACTCCGCCTATGTTACCGATTACCTGGAAAAGGCGTTCGGCGGCTTCACGCGCAGTTATCCCGATGATGGCCGCGACCCGCTGGCGTTCGCCCCGACCGGCTTCATCTGGGACAACGCCCTGGCGCACGCTAAAACGCTGCGCAACTACGGCGAGTTCGTCTCGGAAGAGGACTACACGCCCCCCGGCACGACCTGGATGGATCTCTACACCGACCACAAGAACGGCACGCGCAAGGTGCCCATCACCTTGAAGTTCAACAATAGGGCACTGGCGCCGCACTCGCATCCGACCTATCCTTACTTTCCCCTGACGGCTCCTGACGTGTACCGCGCCGACCTGTTCCTCGAAGACTTCAAGAACTTCGAGAAGCAAGGCCTGCTGCCGAACCTGATCTACATGAGCCTGCCGTGCGACCATACCGCGGGGACCAAGCCCGGCTTTCCCACGCCGCGGGCGATGGTGGCCGACAACGACCTGGCCCTGGGCCGCATCGTGGAAGCCGTCAGCCGGAGCAAGTTCTGGTCGACGACGTGCATCCTGGTCGTGGAGGACGATCCGCAGAACGGCTTCGATCACGTGGACGGTCATCGCACGGTGGCGCTGGCGATCAGTGCGTACACCAAGCGAAAATACGTGGACCACACGCAGTATAACCAGACCGGCATGGTTAAGACCGTCGAGCTCATGCTGCGGCTGCCGCCCATGCACCAACTGGATCTGTCGGCTACACCGATGCGCAACTGCTTCCAAAGCCAGCCGGACCTGACTCCCTATACGTGCTTACCCAGCCAGGTGGCGCTGACAGAGATGAACCCGCCGCTCCGAAAGCTGACGGGCCAAGCGCTGTATTGGGCGCAGCAATCGCTAGCGCTGAACCTGCACGAGGGCGACAAGGCCGACGAGGACACGCTCAATCGCATTCTCTGGCACGCGACGCGCGGCTACAACACGCCGTATCCAGAAGAGTACGTTGGCAGCCGGGTCCAGGAGTGAAACGGATGCATCCGGTCCGATCCCAGGAATAGCCGTGGGGCGCCTTGTTTTCAGCGCGAGGAGCAACGTGAGGCGTTATCGCTGGTTTACACAGACCCGTGAACACGGTAACAAATCTTAACACTTTGCCGTGCTCTCCTTGAAAGGTAGTCCCGGCGCAGGCTATTCCTAACCAGTCGCCTATTCATGACTTGCATTCGTTGCGGTGCTGTCGGGGCCTGGGAATTACTCTCTGGCACACAACTTGCACCAGAAATACCAGTCTATCAACAAGAAGCGGAGTAGCTTTGCGGTGGGACGAAGAAAGCTCGTCGCCTGGCTGCTCTCCTTTCGTTGGTGGCCTTGAATTCCCCTGGCTCCAATCCCGAAAAAGAGGAATGCAAGTAGCGAAGAAACCAAATCCCTTGCTCCCGAAAACTAAAACCTATAATTGGCGCCTTGTTACTAGTTTTCGCGCGATCGCAAGTACAGGGTCGGGTTGCATACGGTCACTGGGTGGGACCTCCTTTACTCCTGTCGAGAGGAACAGATATGACGATGCGAACGTGTCTAGCGAAAACGGTCGCTTGGCTGGCTGTTGCCACCGTGCTGCTGCTGGGCGAAACGGCTGTCCAAGCCCAACCAATTGTCCTTCCCAATAGCCGGGCCGCTGCGGAAGGGGATAGCGATAACGCTTTTCCGTTCAACATCGGTAACCCAAACTTCAATCTTCCCTCGCAGCGGTATCAACAAGTCTACGCCGCCTCCCAGTTTCCGTCTCTGGGCGGCCTCATCACGCAGATTGCCTTTCGCCCCGATGCGACCTTTGGAAGTTTTTTTTCCAGCACACTCCCCGACATTCGGATCGACCTGTCCACAACAAGTCGTACACCAACAACGCCTGCGCCGCCTATGATGACTCCATTGAGCGCAACTTTTGCGACCAATGTCGGTGGCGATGACACGATCGTCTTCGGCGGGGCTGGGGGGGCGGCGCTCTCGCTTTCCAGCGCCTTTACGGGACCCGCGGGAGGGCCCAAGACCTTTGATATTCTCATCAACTTGACTACCCCATTTCTGTATAACCCCAGCAACGGTAATCTGCTCCTCGACGTTCGGAATTTCTCTGGAGGCAGAACAACCCAATTTGATGCCGTCGATTTCGCACAGGGGGGGGGCACCGTAATAAACCGTGCCTTCACCACCATCAGTGGTGTAAATAGCTTAACTGCCGACACCACCGCCGACAACGCAGGATTAGTAACGCAATTCCTATTTGGGATCGCTCCTGGGCCGGGTGTTGTTCCTGAGCCTGCCAGTTTCATCCTCGCTGGGATAGGCTTCCTGGCGGTACTCGGCTGTACCTGGCGGCAGCGCAAGCAGGCGGCGTGAGATCCGTGGCGACATCGTCCTCAGCGCGTCGGCGTCGGGTACCTGGAGAGCAGCATCTCCCGTAAACGCCCCTTGGTCATGCTTCCCCGCCAGGATGGAGGGCCAGTTGCTGGATCCGCAAACGGTAATGTTCCAGCCCTGGGACGGTCCATTCGGGGATCTTGGCCTGGTCGTCCCAGTGGCGCAGCCGGAGAGCCTCCGCGTGAAACGGGAGGGCGTCGAACGCGCGGACCTCGGCCAGGGTGAACGGTCCGCCCTGGAGGTGCAAACTCTGGACCGATGCCGGCGAGAGCTGCCGCAGATATTCCGGATCGACGGCACAGAGATAGCGCTTGGCCGCGACATGGAGCCGGATCGGCTCGGTGACGGCGGGCCCGAAGGAGCGCGCCAGCCAGGCATGCCCGGCGACCTCGTGCCGGCCGTCGATCCCTGCGGCCGCGATCGTCTGGGGCAGGCCGTGCAGCAGATGGCCCAGGTCGTGCACCAGCGCCGCCACGACGAGGCTGTCCGGAGCCCCCGCCGTCTCGGCCAGGTGGGCCGTCTGAAGGGCGTGCTCCTGCTGCGAGACCGCTTCGCCGAAGTAGGCCGCCTGCCCTCCCGTTTGCAGCAACTCCAGGATGGTGTCCGCGATGTTCATGGGCTCCCTTTCGGCGGGATCACTGGCGCGTGATAGTTACCCCGTCGCGTACCTTCCACTGGTAGAGCGGATTGTTGTTCACGGGATGGAGCGTGTAAGGACGTGTAATTTATTCAACGACCCGATCAGGAGCTAGACCAGTGAAGGGCCGTACATAGAAAAAGGGAGGGAAAGCAGGAGGAGCAGCTATGCGTTACCGTTGGCCGGAGGACACGCAGTTCAACCAGGTGGTCCTGACCGTCGAGCAGG
>JBGQLF010000885.1:0-5251 GCA_041499985.1 Gemmataceae bacterium | reverse complement strand
GGTAACCAATCCCCAGTTGGGTGCGTCTTGTCTTCTATGACCCACCTTGGTGGCCTATGCGTTGCGAAATCCAAGACTCGACGCACCCTACGATTGATTACGATTGATAACTGACTATGAACGACGATCCGCAGAAATACCTGGATCCCCTGACCCTGGCCAAGGTGCGCAGCCTGGAGCTGCAAGCCCGCCTCATCGTCGAGGGCTATCTCTCGGGCATGCACAAGAGTCCGTACCACGGCTTCTCCGTCGAGTTCGCCCAGCACCGCGAGTATGTACCGGGCGACGATATCCGCCATATCGACTGGAAAGTCTATGGCCGGACCGGGCGTTTCTACCTCAAGCAGTACGAAGAAGAAACCAACCTGGTCTGCTGGCTGATGCTGGATATGAGCGAATCGATGCAGTATCGCTCCGGCCCAGTGAGCAAGTACGATTACGCCTGCATGACGGCGGCGGCGCTGGCCTATCTCACCCTCCATCAGCAGGATAGCGTCGGGTTGGTCACCTTTGACGATCAAGTCCGGCAATTCCTGCGTCCCTCGAGCCAGCCGTCGCATCTGAAGCAGCTGGTGCAGATCATGAACCAGGGAGCAGCGCGGGAGAAAACCCAGCTCGCGCCGATCTTCCACGATCTGGCCGAGCGGATTCCCCGGCGGGCGCTGATCGTGATCCTGAGCGATTGTTTCGACGAAGTCTCCGACCTACTCGCGGGGCTCAAGCACCTGCGGCACAAGCGGCATGAAGTGGTGATGTTCCATATCCTGGATGGAGCCGAGGTCGATTTTCCCTTCCAGGAGGCGACGCTGTTCCGCGGCCTGGAACAGTATCCCGAGCTACTCACCGATCCCCGCAGCCTGCGTGAGGGCTACCTGCACGAGGTGCAAGCGTTCATCTTGGAGTTGCAACGCGGCTGCCGCAGCCAGAACATTGATTATGTGCAGCTCCGCACGGATACCAACCTGGGCGTCGCCTTATCCAGTTATCTGGCGCAGCGCCTGGGCAAGAAGGGAAACTGAGAATTGCAATCTGCAATATCCATATGGAGAGTGAAGTGCTCATCCTTGCCATCTTCCCGCTCTTCGGCTTCCTCTTCGAGACGCCGCTCGTCGCCTTAGCCGCTCTCGCCGGCGCCGCATCGGTGCCGATCATCATCCACCTGCTCAACCGCCGGCGCTACCGCATCGTTACCTGGGCGGCGATGCGTTTCTTGCTGGCGGCTCAGCGCAAGAACACCCGGCGGATGCGCCTGGAGCAGCTGCTGTTGCTGGTGGTGCGCACCGCGCTGGTGCTCTTCCTGGTCCTGGCCATGGCCAGCGTCATGCCCTGGGCCGAGGGGCTGTGGTTCCGCTTGTTTCCCGATAGCGCCGCTTTCGCCGCCACCAGTAGCCGGCGCCTGCACAAGATCCTGGTGCTCGACGGCTCCTTCAGCATGGCCGTGAAGGTCGGCGACACCACCTACTTCGATCGCGCCCGGGCCGCGGCGGCGCGGGTTCTGGCGGAAGCGCCCAGCGGCGACGGTTTCAGTGTCGTGCTCCTGGCAGCCCCGCCGCGCCGGATCGTCTCCGAACCCTCGGCCGATACCCGCAAAGTGGCCGACGAGATCGCCACTCTGCGCCTGCCGCACGGCAACGCCGACCTCGTCGCCACGCTCAATGCCGTCGAGGACATGCTCCGTCAATCGCCCGGCAAGTTCGACGAGCGCGAGGTGTACTTCTTCACCGACTTGCAGCGCTCGACCTGGACCGCCCGGCAAAACACCGACCCCGGCGCCATCCTGCACAAGATTCAAGGGCGCGCGCGCACCATTTTCGTGGATGTTGGTCAAGAAGGCATCAGCAATTCGGCTGTAACCGGACTCACTCTGAATAGTCCCCTGGCCACCACCGGTACGGTCACGTCGGTGACCGCGACGCTGCACAACTATGGCACCGAGCCGCGCCACCAGGTGCGCGTCGAGCTGTTGGTCGGCAAAGCCCGCGCCAGTGCCAACGATCCTCCGTTCGGACTGCGCGTGGCCGAGCAAAAACTGATCGATCTCCCGCCGGGACAGCTGCCGGTGAACTTCGAGCATAAGTTCAGCTCGCCGGGCGAATACGTCGTGCAAGTACGGCTGGACAACGATGCCCTGGACCTGGATGACGTCCGCACGGTTCTCCTCACCGTCAAGGAAACCGTGCCGGTGCTGTTGGTCAATGGCAAGCTGGGCAAGGAACCGTACGATGGCGCCACCGATTGGCTTGTTGATGCCCTCAATCCCTATCAAGGGGGGCCGGTGCCGCGTAGTGTCCCCGCCCGGCCCAAGGTCATCTCTGAAGCGCAGTTCACCGACGCGGGCCTCGGAGACTTGACGCCGTGCGATTGTGTCTTTCTGTGCGATGTCAAGCAGCTCAGCGGCCTGGAGGTGCAGCGCCTGGAAACGCATCTGCACCGGGGCGGCGGCGTGGTCTTTTGCCTGGGACCGCGCGTGAACTTCGAAGCCTACAATCGCCTGCTTTATCGCAACGGCGACGGCATCTTGCCTGCCCGGCTGGTGAGCATGCAGCAAGCACCGGAAAACTTCGCGTTCGCGCTGCACGCCGACAGCTATGAGGAGTCCCCGCTGAGCGCCTTCAAGAAGGAACAGGATCGCCAGGCGCTGCGCTCGGCCCGCTTTCGCCAGTACGTCCGCACGGAGCTGGCGCCGCGCGGCCGGGCCCGCAAGGTACTCATGTTCCGGCCCGAACGCCTGCCCAGTGCCGCGGCCGCCGGGGCCAATGTGAAGCCGGACACCGGACTGCCCATCGGCGAGCCGGCGCTGGTCGAGGGGACGCGCTACCGGGGCCGAGTGGTGCTGTTGACCAGCACGGCCAACATGGATTGGACCGCCTGGCCGATTTCGCCCAGTTTTCCGGAGCTGATGCAAGAGATACTGCACTTTGCCATCGCCGGGCGCCTGCGGGAACAGGCGGCCGTCGTCGGCGATCCGCTGGAAGAGTTCTTGCCCACCGGCGGCGCGGGGCTGGAAGTGATGCTCCAGACTCCCGATGGCCGAACCGAATCGTTGCGCACCGAGGTCCGCGATGAGAATAGTGTGCTGCGCTGGACGGATACCGATAGTAGCGGTCTGTATCGTGCCCTGATTGGCCAGCATCCGCAAGAGTTCCTCTTTGCCGTCAATGTGCCTACGTCCACCGAGTCGCAGCAAGCGTGCGAGAGCGACCTGGCCCGTACGAATGCCGCCGAGATCCAGGCCGCCTATCCGGGCTGGGAGTTCCAGCTGGTGACCGACCTGCGTGACGTCGTCCATTCGGGCGGGGTCGGCGCCGAAGCAACCGCGGATCGCCCCGTGCGCGGCATGGGTATGGTCCTGGCCCGCTGGCTGCTGCTGACCGTGCTGGTGCTGCTGTTGGCCGAGGTGGTGCTGGCGTGGCGTTTTGGCCATTACAGTGCTGTCGGTGCCTCGGACGTGACGCCGGCGCCGGGCCGACTCGTGCCGATCACCGCGGGCATCCTTGCCGGCATCACGCTTGTGCTTTTGGGCGGCGTGCTGACTCATGCGGCCTGGACGGGGGATTTTCTGAGCTTTCTGCCAGAGGGAGTTCGCAGCGGCATCGAAGCCCACCTGGGCATTCCGCCTCCGGCGCCGGGCGAAGGCGCTCGCTGGCACCTGGAATTCACGCCTTACCTGGGCGATGCGTTCACCAACCGTTGGCTGGCCGGCGCCATTGCCCTGGCGGGCGCCGTTCTGGTCCTCGGCATTTATTGGCACGAGGGCTACACCGCCGGCCTGGCGTACAAGATGCTCCTGGCGGGGTTCCGGATATTTCTCGTCTTGCTCTTGCTGACCGTGCTGCTGCCGCAGCTTCGTTTGTGGTTCGAGCGCCAGGGCTGGCCTGATCTGGTCATTCTGATTGATGATTCGCGGAGCATGAGCACGATCGATCGTTATCAGGATCCTCAGGTGAGCGAGGCCGTGGCTCGTCTGGCCCACGAGGCCGCCTTGACGGCACCGCAGCGGCTCCAACTGGCCCAGGCGTTGTTGACGCGCCGCAAGCCGGATTGGCTCGAAGAACTGCTCACGCGCCGCAAAGTGAAGGTACACGTCTATCACTGTTCGGCACGGGCGGCGCGTCTCAGCTCGGTCGCGGAGCTCGACCAACACGACAGCGCCCTGCATGCAATCCAGGGCCTGAGTGCCGAAGGCGAATCGAGCCAACTCGGCACGGCGGTACGGCAAGTGCTCAACGATTTTCGCGGTTCGTCGTTGGCCGCGGTGATCCTGTTGACCGATGGCGTGACCACGGAAGGCGAAGACTTGCTCAAGGTGTCGCGCTACGCCGGCCAGATGGGCGTGCCGCTCTTTTACGTCGGCATCGGCGACTCGCATCCGGTCCGTGATGTCAAGCTGCACGATCTCCAGGTGGAGGATGCGGTTTACGTCAATGATCGCGTTGTCTTCGAAGCGTTCATCACCGGCCAGGGCTTTGGCGACCGCACGGTGCCGGTGGAGCTGCGTGAGAAAGGCAAGGACCGGGTGCTGGCCCGCCAGATGGTCCAACTGGATCGGGAAGGCAAGCCGGTGAAACTGCGCCTGACGCATCAGCCGACCGAGCCGGGCGAGAGGACGTATGTCCTCGAAGTGCCGGAGCAGGAAGGCGAGAAGCAGGTGGACAACAATCGGCTCGAGCGCACCCTTTTTGTCCGTGAAGCCAAGGTGATCAAGGTGCTTTATGTCGAGGGCTCAGCGCGCTACGACTACCGCTTCATCAAGCACCTGCTCGAACGCGAAAGCGACCGCGACAAGCGCAACAAGACCCTGGACCTGCGCGTCCTGCTGCTGGATAGCGATCCCGAGTACCCGACCGAGGACCGCAGCGCCCTGGCGGATTTTCCGACCAAGGAAGAGCTGAATGCCTACGATGTGGTCCTGTTCGGCGACGTCGATCCCAAGGACAAGCGGATCGAGAAGAACCTCCAGCATGTTGCCGACTTCGTACGGGAGCGCGGCGGCGGCTTCCTCATGATTGCCGGTGAACAGTACAGTCCGCACGCCTACAAGGACACGCCGCTACGCGATATCCTGCCGATCGAGGTGATCGGCTTGCAGCCCGAGGGAGACTACCCGGCCGGCTTCCGGCCCGAGCAGACTGCCGCCGGGCGCTTTCACTCGATCTTCCGCTTCAGTCCCGACGAAGTGGAGAACATGGCCCTGTGGAATCAGCTGCCGGAGATCCACTGGTGGTCGGAAGGCTATCGGGCCAAGCCGGTG
>JBGQLF010000884.1:0-5251 GCA_041499985.1 Gemmataceae bacterium | reverse complement strand
CAGCCGCAATGCCGGTACGTCCATCTACTGCGCGAAGTCGTGGAAGCAGCCGCCGCCAAGCAATGCCAGCTGGCCGTGCTCGTCCCGCCCGCCACCATGCAGCATGTGGAACAGATCGCCGGCAATCTGGAGAAAATGCCGCCCAAGTCGACGTATTTCTATCCCAAGTTGCTCAGCGGGCTGGTGTTCAATCCGCTGAAGGGGAGCTAAGGGCATGTTGCTTGACTTCCCCCAACCAGCAGGCTTGGCTTCCTCGCCATCCAGAGCGTGGGAGGCAGGTAGCGTCTTCAACAAGTTTCTCAGCTCTGACCAAAGAAGCGGCGAATCAAACCACTGCTATCCTTACGAGCGGGCTCCGGAGCGACAGGCGCAGCGGGTGTGGAGGGAGGCACGGCGGCGGGCTGCTCGCGGGCCTGGGCTTGTCCGCCTCGGCGGTGCATCATCTCCTGGTGCCGGCGTTGCAAGGGCAGCAGGCGCTCGCGGAGCGTGGCATCGCGCGTGGCCAGGTCCAGCTCATGCCGGATCTCACCGTGTAGACGCTGAATCTCGTTGCGCTGCCGGGCGATCTCGGCGCGCTCACGCGACATCTGCACTTCCATCTCGCGCATCTGCTTCATCAGGTCTTCTTCGTCGCCCTTGAGCTGGTCGCGATCCTCCTGCAATTGACGCCGTTCTTGCTCGAGTTGACAGCGTTCCCGTTCCAGCTCGTCGCTCAACGCGAGCAATTCTTCTTCGCGGGGGGTGCCGGCGACTGGACGCTGCTGGTGGACGTCGTGCAATTTCGTGTGCAGCTCGCGGATCACTTCGGACTTCTCTTCCAGAAGCCCCTCATACTCCTTTTGGCGGTCGCCCCAGGCCTTTTCCATCTCCTCGAGCCGTTGCTGCAACTCCTGCTCCCGTCGGGCGATGGCGCGCTGCAAAGCCGAGTTTTCGCGCTGGAGCTGCTCCAGTTCCTCATGAACGGGGGAAGCACCCGGAGCCGAATCCACGCCACCAGCGCCGGTCAGCCGTGGCAGGTCCGGATCCGAGGAAGGAGCAGGCTTCCAGTGCTCCAGGGCCTGAGGAAGAGGTGTGTCCCGGCAGGCTGAATCTCCACCGGGACTCGGTTCAGCCGTAAGTGCCAAACCAGCATCCTCGTGATGAACGCCATTCTGCTGCGGTTCGCTGTCGGGCAGAGCCCTGGCCATGATGCCCATCTCCAGAAAGGTTCCAGCTTCACGGGGGCAACGGTCTTGGCCGTTTGTTCCCCATTTACCGAAAGTATGGGTTTTTCCAACTATAGCTCAGGAATCATCCCGGAGCGGCCGGGGAACACGGATTCCGTGGAAAACCGTATCCGTGCAGCCATCGAGTCGACCTTACACGGCCAGGGTCTCTAGCGGACGCTGTGCCAAGATGCCATCGAGCAGGCGCAGCCCCATCTCGATCTGCGCTGCCTCGATACACAACGGTGGGCAGAACCGAATCGCGCTCTCGCCACAGCCCAACAGCAACAGACCTTGGCGGAATGCCTCTTGCACCACCTGGTCGCGCAAACCCGGGGCCGGGACTTGCCGATCCTGTGGGTTGACCAGGTCCATCGCGGTCATCAAGCCGAGGCCGCGAATCTCGCCGACTTCGCGGTGTCGGCGCTGGAGCTGCGACAACCCTTGCTGCAACTGTTCACCGCGCTTGGCCGCGTTCTCGATATACTCGCTTTCCAGAAGCTCCAAGGTGGCCAGTGCGGCCCGGCAGCTGACCGGATTACCGCCAAACGTACTGGCGTGGCTGCCGCTAGGCCAATCCATCACCTCATCCTTCGCGATCATGGCCCCCAAGGGCATGCCGCTGGCGATGCCCTTGGCCAGGCAGGTGATGTCCGGCTCAACGCCCCAGTGCTCCACGGCAAACAACTTGCCCGTACGTCCCATGCCGCACTGCACTTCATCGGTGACCAGGAGGATGCCGTGGCGATCGCACAATTCGCGCAGGGCCCGCAGGAATCCCGGAGGCGGCACGTAGTAACCACCTTCGCCCTGGATCGGCTCCACAAAAATGGCGGCCACTTCATCGGGCGGAGCCGTGCGCTTGAGGACCGTCTCCTCGATCTGGCGAACACAGTGGCAGCCGTCGTCGTCGCAGTCTCCGCAACCGCGTGGGAACGGCACGTGGTGGATGTCGGGAACGAGAGGCGAGAAGCCACGCCGGTGCACCAGCTTGGAGCCGGAGAGCGACATGGCGCCATAGGTCCGGCCATGAAAAGCGCCGAGGAAAGCGATTGCCCGAGAACGTCCGGTGTGCCAGCGGGCTAGCTTCAAGGCCGCCTCCAGGGCTTCGGCGCCGCTGTTGGTAAAGAAGACCCGCTTGGGCGACGGACCCGGCGCCAATTCGGCCAAGCGCTGCGCCAGATCAATCTGCGGCTGATAATAGAAGTCGGTCCCCGACATGTGCAGCAACTTGGCCGACTGATCCTGGATCGCGCCCACCACGCGCGGATGACAATGGCCGGTGGACGTAACGGCGATGCCCGCGGTGAAATCCAGGAACAGGTTTCCGTCCACATCCTCAATCACCGCACCGCTCCCTCGGGCGACGACGAGGGGATAAGCCCGCGTATACGACGGCGAGACAAAACGATGATCCCGCTCGAGCAGCAGCTGGGCTCTGGGGCCCGGGAGCTCGGTTTTGATTTCCGGCACGGTACGGTTATCGAATAGCCACATTGGCGAATCCTCTCCAGGGGAACTGTTGCGTTGCCGAAGTGCAGGTTATACTGCATCGAGTAAGTGCACAATTCGGGTTCGGTTCTTCGTCAGATCTGTTTAGCCCTGAGCACTCGGGCGAGCGCGGAGTCCGCGCTCGCCCGAGTGCTCAGGGCTAAACGATAGTTCGTTTCTTCAGGATGGACTGCCCTCGATGGTCGTCGTCAGGCCCTGTGCCATTTTCACTTCGGTGGCGTGATTGACGGTCCAGGCGGTCTTGTGTGTCACGGTCTCGATCAGGCCAGCGGCGGACGGATGGCCATTGCCGCTCTTCTTGACGCCGCCGAAGGGGAGATGGACTTCCGCACCGATGCACGGCAGATTCACATAACCCATACCGTACTCGCACTCGTCGCGGAACAGGCGCATGGTGCGGTAGTCCTCGGTAATGACCGCCATCGACAGGCCATACTCCGTGTCGTTGTAAAGCCGCACGGCGTCTTCGTTCGTCCGGAAGGGAATCAGCGCCAGATGCGGGCCGAACACCTCTTCGCGGATCGAACGGACGCCCGGCCGAGGCTCCATGCGATAGATGAACGGGGTCAGATAGCAGCCCGTGGCGTGCTGGCCGTGGACCAGCCGGCCACCCTCGAGGAGCACCTGGCCGCCTTCACGGCGGGCTAGGTCGTTGTAGTACTCCACTTTCTCGACCGCCGAGCGATGGATCACCGGGCCGGTGAAGTTGCCCTGATCCAGGGGATCGCCGATGCGCAAGCGCTTGGCCGTGGCCACAAACTTCTCCGCGAAGCGGTCGAAGATCTTCTCCGCCACCAGGATCCGGCCGGCGGAAACGCAGCGCTGGCCGCTGGTCTTGAAGGCGCTGACAATGCCGCAGGTCACCGCCAGGTCGAGGCGGGCGTCCTCACAGACGATGACCGCGCTCTTGCTGCCCATCTCGCAGGCGACGATGCGATCGTGGTGCTCCGCCGACAGCTCCTGAATGCGATGGCCGACCGCGTAGCTGCCGGTGAAGAGCACGACGTTGACACGCGGATCGCGCACGAGCGCCTCGCCGGCCTCGCCGCCCCCGTGGATCAAATTGATCACGCCCGGCGGAAAACCAGCCTCTTCGAAGAGCTCGACCAGCCGTTGGCCGACAGCCGGCGTGTCTTCCGAGGGCTTGAAGACCACGGTGTTGCCTTCCACCAGACTGGGGCCAAGCATCCACAAGGGCACGGCAAAGGGGAAATTCCAGGGAGTAATGACGGCGACAACACCCCACGGCTTGCGGCGCATGAAGGCGTCTTTATCGGAAATCTCCGAGGCGAGCACGTCGCCGACAGGCATCCGGCCGGTGCCAAAAACGTATTGAATCATGTGCAGGCCTTCGATCACCTCGGCCCTGCACTCGCTAACGACCTTGCCGCATTCGCGGGCCATCAGCTCGGCCAAGCGGTCGGTATCGCGCTTGACCAGTTGGGCAAGCTGGTCGAAAAGGTCCGCGCGATGAATCCGGCTCATGCGCCGCCAGGCTGGGAAGGCGTTGCGGGCCGCGCTCAGTGCGTGATCGACGTCCGCCGCTGTGGCGCTGGGGAACACGCCGACGACTTCGTCCAACCTGGCTGGACTGCAACTCTCGAAGGTTTCGCCGGCCGGCGTTTGCCAGCGACCGGCGATGTAGTGGCGACCAGTCGTATTCGGGATAGCAGCGGTCGTGATCATGTTCCAATTCTCCTCGAGGCAAGGCATGAAAGCTAGCTCGGGCGCTCGCGGGTCGCGCCAAAGCGATCCGGCAGTGGAAAACCCAGGGAAGTGAAAAGCGGTACCGCAGCCTTACCACCATCATTATAGCTCAGGCTGGCATGTCTCACAATGCGAGGGCCCGGGTGCTGCTGGGGCGCTGGGTGCGCTCCCATCGGCTCTGACCACGACATAGTTTTGAGACCCCGCAAGAGACGCGCGCGCCCGTTGCCCGGATCTTTGCGCAGGGAGATTGTTTGCCCGTATATAATGAGTTTCAGAAAGATTCTGTTGCCCACCTGAAAGCAGGCACTGTGGGTGGAGCGACGTTGGCTCCTCTTTCGGTCCCGAAATGGCCAGGGGAGTTGTCGATTCGGTGGCGTGCGGGAGCCTTCATGCAGATCGGCATCGATTACGGCCGCGAACATCTTGAGGTGGAGGTCCGAGAGGATAGCTTCCTTGGAATCCAGCGCCATCCTCCCGCGCCGTCCCTGGCCGACCCGGCCGCGGCGGTTCTGGCCGCATTAGAGACCCCCTTGGGGTTTCCGGCCCTGCGCCGCGCGTTGACCCCGGACGACCACATCGTCATCGTGATCGATGAGCATCTGCCTCAGCTGCCGCGATTACTGATCCCCATTCTCCAGCACGTGCAGGAAGCTCACGTTGTCCCAGAGGCGATCACCCTGCTCTGTCCGCCCTCGTCCTGCAAACGTCAAGAGTGGTTGAACGAGCTGCCAGACGCCTTTCAGGAACTGAAGGTTGAGATTCATCAGCCAGCGAATCGGCAGAGCCTCAGTTACCTGGCCACGACCCGCCACGGCCGCCGCCTT
>JBGQLF010000883.1:0-5258 GCA_041499985.1 Gemmataceae bacterium | reverse complement strand
TACTCCGCGAACACCTCGCGCACACTCCGTCCCTTGGCCAGCTCGGCACGCACACGGTTCTCTCCCTGGACCTTCTCCAGTGCCTGTTCCAAGGCGGTCTCGGCCAGCTCCGCGGGCACCACCACCACGCCGTCGATATCGCCAAAGACCCAGTCTCCCGGCCAAACCACACTGTCGCCAATGCGGATCGGTTGTCCCTGGCTGATGCCATCGAGCCGGCCTTTGGAATCGAGCGGACAAAAGCCCGCCGCGAAGACGGGGAAATCCATCGCCAGGATCTTGGCGGCATCGCGTGTCATGCCGTCGAGCACGACGCCGACGGCACCGTGCGCCCGCGCCGCGGTCGAGAGCAGTTCCCCCCACAGGGCGCTGCCGCGGTCGCCGTGGGTCGTCGCCACGAGTACGTCGCCCGGACGCAGGGCATCGATGCATTCCAGCTCAAGGGCATACGGCTGCGGCGGCGCGACCGCGACAGGCACGACGCTCAGCGTTGCCGCACGGCCAAAGAGGCGCCAGTCGGGCTTTAACGGCCGCAGGTAGGCCGGCAACGCGCTGGTGCGATGACCCAGGCCATCGAGCACATCCGCGAGGACGGCACTGTAGAGCAGGTCTTGCTGCGACCCATACGTGGTCAGCAAGTCAGGCATCTCTCTCTCCCCGTGGGTCGGAGGGAACGGTTTGCCTCTGCTTCTTCAGGGCTTTGTCTTTGGGATCGACATCCGGCCAGGTCGGTTCTTGCCCAGGTCGCAGACGAGCCACGCTGCCCCAGTCCAGGTTGTATCCCAACAGCCGCGTATGACCCGACACAGTGATCTGGCGCCCAAAGAACGCGGCCGCCGTCCGGGCAAAGTACTTACCGCTTGAGCCGGCGAAGGTCTGGCACCCTTCGAAACTAACGATCGCGCAGTCCCTCAGGAGAGGCAGCAGTCGCACCAAGGCGACAGCGTGCGGGTGCAGCGGTGCAAATGAATCCGCCGTGAGCTCGTCGTCGCCCACGGTCATCGCTCCTGCCCGGCCATGTCCCCAGAACTGAATTTGCCCGATGACCTCGCCGGTATGCCGCTTGGCCAGGATCTGGGCCACCGCATCGCGAACGTTGGCAGCATCAACGGCGGTCCCACACCAGAAACGGGAGAGCGCCCGGTGGAGATGGTTCACCAGGTCGGCGTTGCGGCCAAAGCTGTTGACGATGAAGTAGCGTACCGGTGTTGCTGTCTCAGGAGCATTTCCGCTCCGGCTCATCATGTTGGTCGGTCCCTGCCTGGCCAGCGTTTGACTGAATCCCAGGCCCCGTCACAGACCTGGTTTCGACCGAGCGAGTGCGCGGCCTACTTCGACTTCTCCCGCTTGTAGAGGATCAAAGTGTGTCCGCTTCCCGCTTTGGAAGAGAACTCGATGGGCCGATCCTTGCCCGGAGCAGCGCGGCAGTACCGAAAGGTATCATCCTTCAATTCGTAAATGCCCAGACCGGTCTGACCCTTGAGCTCACCATCGGTGAAAGTGATGTCGATTGTCTTGGGCTTCTTGGTCGGATCGATCTTGGTGGTAGCTTCCAGGACGGCGCTTCCATCCACCTCGACCGTGATCTTGCCATTGGCATCCAACGTGGCTTTCACGTTCCGGAGCTGTTCTTCGGGGATCGGCTGGTTGCCATCCAGCTCGTAGGAGGCTACTTTCCAGGTGCCCTGCATTTCCCTTCTGTCTTTCTTGATCGCCTCCTCCTCGGCGCTATCGGCGGCCGAGAGTAGGCCGACACCAACGAACAGCAAACCGGCCACCAAGGCGATCCGCGTGTGCATTTTCATGGCTATCCTCCAGGAAACAGATAGGGACTCCCGCAAACTGCCTCCGCAGCCCGCACGGCATGTCAAAAGTCATTCGAGGAGACGATTTCTCCGTCGGCCCGGGTGACCAGCCGGGCAAAGACCCGAATATCCATGTTGGCGCGGAGGAAACGGACCGAGCCATCGGCGAAGACGCAGTTCGCCCCGCCCGCGTGAAAACTGTACACCTCGCCGTCGTCATAATTCCGTGTGGGCAAGCCGCAGTAGTTGTTGGTGCAGTTAATCGCACACGGCCCGGGTTTCAGGACTCCATCCGGGGTCGAGCCATCGAGAAAGAACGCATTCTGCTGTTCGGCCCAGGCGCCGCCAGGCATGTCCCCTCCGGCCGCGTCCTCGATGGGGTAGCGCGGCATCGTGGGATCCAGTTGAGCAAGCGGGACCGGTCGGCCCGCGCGCCACAGCTCCGGCCGGCCGGCACACTCGGCAATTAGGACGGTATTCGAGGTCCCGTCCGTGATGTCCGTGATGCGCCGCATCACACTATCGGGCATGACGCCCTCACCATTGGTAACCGGATCGATGAAGCCGGACGTGGCCAGCTGGCCCGCTCCCGTACGGATGCCTTTGATGGCCGCATAGTCGATACAGCCTCCCCATGGGGTGTTATTGGCCGTCGCGGGATAGGCTTCGAGATGCAACCGATTGGCCTTGGCCGAAGGGCATTGCATGATTTTCACCTGGTTCTGCGTGACCTCCGGCCGGTTGAGCGGATGCGCCCAGCCCTGCGTCGTCACCTCGAAGTGGTAGAGTTTGGAGAGCGCATCTTGTTCCAGGTACCGCAGAACGAAGGGTATCCAGCTGTGGCTAGGAACGGTGCCGGTGGGAGCAGGCGGGATGCCCAACTGCGCCAATCCGGCCTTGGTGGACACACGACCGGGAGGAAAGTAGCTGTTGTAGCTGTCGGCGAAATTGTGCAAAGCCAGACCGATATTCTTCAGATTGTTGGAGCAGCTCATGCGGTTGGCCGCCTCGCGCACCTTCTGCACGGCTGGCAGCAACAGGCCGATCAAGACGGCGATGATGGCAATCACCACCAGCAGTTCAATCAGCGTGAAACCGCCACACTGCCTGCGACAGGTACTGCGCACGACTCGTTCTCCCGCTCGAACAGGGAAAGATGGGAAGAGAAGCCAGCACGGATTCTGGACTCACTTCCGGGTCAACCGGAACGTCGGCAAGTCGTTGCGTCCTTGCTGGATGTGGACACGCAAGCCGGAAGTCTCCGGCCTACTGTACCGCTCGGGCAGTAAGTTCCGGGGTTCCCTCTGCTCTTCGCGAGGGGCGCTTTGATTGTCCACTTCCTTCACCCAGGCCACGGTGACCGAGTACTCGCCGGCGGGTGCACCATCCTCGCCATTGTAGGTGGTAGGCGCGAAATTGCCATCCGCTCCTACGCGCGCGACCGGCCGCGGCGCTTGCGGATCCGAATCGTTGAGGGGATGGAACAGGACCAGCGCCCCCGGCGTTGGCTTGTCCTCATAGAGAACCTGCCCGCGGACCGGAAAGACGGGTCGGCGACCGCCTTGGCCACATGAGAAGCTGAGCACCACCGCGAGGAGCAGCGCCGACCGAACGAGGAAGATTTCACGCCTCAGAGTCTTCGCGGCCACCATTCCAGTCCGCCCTCCTTTTGCCTTCGGCCGACAGCCCCACTTGCAGGTGTCTACGCTCTCCGCCTGGTTGGGGAGATACCCTCGCCGGAAAGGATGAAAGCTCGCGTTCGTGTTCGGCATCGGCCGATGTCAGGACATGATCTGGCAACAGTCGTCGACTTACAAGGGCATTGTCGTGTCGAGTAGCGACGTGGTCGCGTGCTCTTTCACGAGCAATGGCAGACGTCCTGGTGACCGCCTTGGAGGACGCAGCTAGGACCGTGACCTGCGGAGTTGGCGACGACCAGCTGGAAGCTGAAGGCGTCGCGGGAGAAACATGCCGACTGACAGGCCTAGGCCCTGGGCGATCACCTTAGCGTAGGCGGGGCGGATACAACAACTGTGTGGATCAACCAGGGATGCCCAAACACAGCTGCCAGCGGCGAAGCGGTCAGCGCCGTACACGGCGGCCTGGCCGTCAATGGCACGCTACTGATCGTCGGAGCGGCTGCCTCGATGCAAGTGTCTCCCTTGTTCCTGCTCATGGGATGCCGCTCGATCAAGGGCTGGTATTCCGGAACCTCGATCGACTCTCAGGATACGCTCGCCTTCAGTGCGCGCGCCGGCGTGCGGTCGCTGAACGAAACCTTTCCACTGGAGCGTGTCACCGATGCCTACGACCGCATGATGAGCGGAAAGGCGCGTTTTCGAGTCGTTCTGACAATCGGGCGCTAACAGCCCGTTTAACAAGTGGACGGGACGTCCCCGACCTTGCCCATGAAAAAGGACCCAAACCGATGAGCACAATCACGACGAAAGACGGGACACAACTCCATTACAAGGACTGGGGAACAGGACAGCCCGTCGTCTTTAGCCACGGCTGGCCGCTCACGGCAGACGCCTTTTGACGACCAGATGTTCATTCTGGGCAACCACGGCTACCGCTGCATCGCCCATGACCGCCGTGGGCTTGGCCGAAGGTGCTCGATCCTCAAGGACCAGGTCAATGCGGATTTGCTCGAGTTTCTTGGGAAAGCTCAGCCTAAGCGGACAGGGGCGACGGCATGAAGACCAACGCACTGCGCCTTCTGGAAGCGATGGGAGTCCGGTACGAACTGCGCGCGTACGCAGTCGATCCCGACGACCTGACTGCGAAGACGGTTGCAGACCAGATCGGCCTGCCGGCCGAGCAGGTGTTCAAGACGCTGGTGGCGCGCGGCGACCGCCACGGTGTCTGCTTCGCCGTGGTGCCGGGCAACTGCCGGCTCGACCTGAAGGCGCTGGCGAAGCTGACTGGCGACCGCAAGGTGGAGCCGGTGCCGCTCACGGAAGTGCAGCCGTTGACCGGCTACGTCCGCGGAGGCGTCACCGTCCTGGGTGCGAAGAAGGCCTACCCGGTGTACGTGGACGAGACGATCGAGCTGTTCGAGGTCGTCTCCATCTCGGCGGGGAGGCGCGGGCTGCAAGTCCTGCTGACGCCGGCCGCGTACTTGCGGGCCACGGGCGCCCGAGTCGGGCCGATTGCTACGGCGGAGTGAGGGCGGTCTTGCTCGAGGAGTCCGCCTGGTTCCGCGAGCGGGTCGTGCAGATCCCCTTCGACCTTGGCAGATTTCTTGTTCAGGTGATGACTTTCGTGCCACCCCGCCGGTCCGCGGTTCCCCGCCCGCCTGGTTACCGACCGCCGTTCCGCCCAGCAACACAGCCGAGCTCCACTTGCGGCTCGCAAGGCCAGGCGAATCGCCGGCCTGGTTCAAAGGCAAGTCACAGCCTTGTGGCGGCAAGTTTGCAACTTGCAGGTTGGTCTCGGCAAGTTGCAAACTTG
>JBGQLF010000882.1:0-5261 GCA_041499985.1 Gemmataceae bacterium | reverse complement strand
TACTGAGTACTGAGTACTGATCTCTCCTGCCTGACCCCTGATCCTGATCCCTACTTGCCGGCGGCCGCCCACTTCTCCTTCATGAAGCGCAGCCCTTGCGTGTACACTTCCTCATGGCTTGGCGCCAAATCGCGCCACACGCGCGTCGCGGCTGCCAGGGCTGGCAACGCTCGGCTGAACGACTCGATCACCAGCCAGCCATCGTAGTTGGCCTTGCGGAGTGCCCGGAAAGTATCGTCCCAGTGGACCTGACCGGTGCCAGGCGTGCCGCGGTCATTTTCGCTGATGTGGACATGAATGAACTTATCGCCCAGCTTGGCGACGGCCTGAGCGGCATTCTTTTCCTCGATATTGGCATGAAACGTATCGTGCATGGTTCGGAAGTTCGGGTGGTTGACCCGCTCGACTAGCGCGCGGGCATCGACGGCCGTGGTCAGGAAGTAGCACTCGAAGCGATTCAGATACTCGATCGCCAGCTTGACGTGCGACTTGGCCGCCAGGTCCGCCGCCTGGTACAAGACCTCGGCGGCGCGTTTCTTCTCGTCCTCGGTCGGCCCAGTACCCGAAAAGACCGCCAGGGGCGAATGGTACGGCCCGCACAGGACTTCGCCGCCGATCGTGGCCGTCATCTCGATCGCCCACTGGAGCCGGGCGAGGGCCGCCTTGCGAATCGAGGCGTCAGGACTGATCGGGTTGGCGTCCGCGGTGGCAACCGTAACGGCGGTGCAGCCCAAGCCGTTCTTGTCGATCTCCTTGCGGATCGTCTTGTAGTGGGCAGCATCCCCTTCGAACAGGGGCAGTTCCACGCCATCGAAACCGGTCTGCTTGAGCTTCGCGATGATCGGGAAATGTTCCGCGGTGACATGGGTGGTCCAGAGCAAGAGATTCATGCTGAACTTCATGGGTCGCAACTCCCGGGTCACAAGGAAAGGGTCGTGGAGGTAGAATTGGCAGTATTGTGCGATAGCGGCCCGGCGTTGGCAAGCGCCGATTCCGGCAGTTTTGCGGTTGTGCTTCCCACAGGGGGTCGTCGTGGAACAGATTAACGCACGCTCGATCTTCAGTCCGGCAACGGGCTTCATCCGCCGGGGCGGCTTCGATTGGACTTGTAACCCGTATGTCGGATGTAGCTTCGGTTGCAAATACTGCTACGCGATGTTCTTGCCGCAGAACCGCCGGCCCAAGGAAGACTGGGGCAAGTGGTTTCAGGCGAAGGCCAACGCGGTCGAGCTGGCCCGCAAGCAGGCACCGAAGGTCGCGGGGCAAGCGATTTACATCTCCAGCGTCACCGATCCCTATCTGCCGGCGGAGCGCAGCCTGTGCTTGACGCGCGGCATCCTGGAAGTCCTCGTGCCGTTTCAGCCGCGAGTGTTGATCCAGACACGGGGACCGCTGGTGGTTCGCGATCTCGATGTGTTGCGTCAGTTCCAATCGCTGCGGGTCAACATGTCGATCCCGACCGATAGCGAGACCGTGCGACAACTCTTTGAGCCCAAGGCGCCTGCCCTGGAGCGACGCTGGGAAGCGATCCAAAGGATCAAGGCCGCTGGGCTGCCGGTCGGTATCTGCGTCACACCCCTGCTGCCGCTGGAAAACATGAAGGCCTTTGTCCAGCGCTTGGTGGAGTTCCAGCCGGAGGTGCTGGTGATTCAGGACTTTCACGATAGCCAGGGAAGATTCGGAGCCGACACCGGTGCTGTGGCTCGTCGGCTTCTTGCGGAGTACCCCAGAGCGGAGGAATACCAGCTTTTCCGCGCTTGTTTACGACCGATCTACTCCATTTTCGAGGGAGAGGCCGGCTTTTTTCCTCCGCCTGCGGCCCATTCCTGAATCGGCTCAAGGGAACAAGTCCGCGACGCGACAGCGAAAACCCGGGAGCACGTCTTCGCAGGTAAGAGTATCTGTCCCCTCCAGGATCTCCCGCTCCTTTCCGGGACGAAAGAGGATCACGCTACGATCCTGTGGATCCACGACCCAGACCAGTCGCACCCCGCGGTTCAAGCAGTGCTGGACCTTCTTCTCGATACGCGCGTACTTATCATGGGGCGACAGGACGTCGACGGCCAAATCCGGGGGGATGTCGATATAGCCCTCAGGCACTTCCAGCAGCCGTTCGCGACTCCAGAACGAGATGTCGGGAGCCCGCACGGTGTCCGGTCCACGTTCGCAGATAAAGCCCGTGCCATTGCAAGCCGTCGTGCCCAAGTGGTTGTCATCGACATAGTTACCCAGGCGGCAATTGATCCGAGAACAAGTGACCCCGTGACGCGCTCCCGGCAGAGGCCAGGTGATAATTTCTCCCCGAACCAACTCCTGGGGCGACCCGTCCGGCGGTTCGGGCATCCCGAAAAAATCCTCGGCTGTGATCAGCTTGTTGCGTGGTCTTCCCATGCCAATCTCCTAGCCTTGATTCACGGTTACCCACTTCCCCTCGCGTGCCGAGGTCAGCACCGCATCGAGCACCAGCTGCGTCTGATAGGCATTGCGAAAATCCGGCTGGGCCGGTTTGCCCTTGGCCACGCCTTCGAGGAAGTCCGCCACCTGGTGCACAAAGCTGTGCTCGTAGCCGATCTGTAATCCCGGCACCCACCAGTGACCCATATAGGGATGATCCCCATCCGTGACATGGATCGAGCGCCAGCCGCGCGTCAGGCCCTGATCGCGATGGTCGAAGTATTGCAGCCGGTGCAGATCGTGTAGATCCCAGCAAATCGAGGCGTGTTCGCCGTTGATCTCGAAAGTGTACAACGCCTTGTGGCCGCGGGCATAACGCGTAGACTCGAACGTGGCCAGCGAGCCGTTGTTGAACCGGGCCAGGAAGGCACAGGCGTCGTCGATGCCAACCTTCTCCACCTTGCCCGTGAGGTTGTGTTTGCGCTCCTTGATGAAGGTCTCGGTCATGGCGTTGACCTTGTCGATACCGCCATTCTGCCACAGGGCCGTGTCAATGCAGTGAGCCAGCAGGTCCCCGGTGACACCGCTGCCGGCCGCCGCAACGTCCAGGCGCCACAAGGCAGTGCCGCCCTGGGGCACTTCCGGACTTATGGTCCAATCCTGGAGGAATTTCGCCCGGTAGTGGAAGATGCGCCCGAGCCGGCCCTCGTCGATGAGTTTCTTGGCCAGTGTGACGGCCGGGATCCGGCGGTAATTGTACCAGACCATCGTTGGCACGCCGGCCTTTTCGACCGCCTCGACCATGCGGAGGCCTTCGGGCCCGTTCATCGCCAGCGGTTTCTCGCACAGGATCATCTTGCCGGCCTTGGCGGCCGCGATGGCAATTTCGGCGTGGGTGTTGTTCGGCGTGCAGATGTCGATCAGGTCGATGTCTTTCCGCTCGATCAGCTTGCGCCAATCCGTCTCCACGGATTCGTAGCCCCATTTGTCGGCAAACGCTTTGGCCTTGTCGGCGCTGCGGGCGCAAACCGCCTTGAGCACGGGTCGAGAATCCAGATCAAAGAAGTTATTGACGGTGCGGTACGCATTGGAGTGGGCCCGGCCCATGAAGCCATAGCCGATCATGCCCACGTTGAGCGCTTTCACCATGTTATCTACTCTCTTTCCTACACATAAAACTGTTTCAAAAAGGTGTCTGGAACTCAAAAATCACAGTTCCAGACACCTTTTTGAAACAGTTTATTTCGGCTTGTCCGTCGAGCCGGTGCCGGTTTTGTCGAAATAATCCGAGAGTTCCTTGGCTACCTTGGCACACAGCAGGTTGCCGGCGTTGTCGGGCCGCCAGCTCTTGTCCTCGTTTTCCGCGGTCAGGACACAGACAGCCACGGGGCCCGATTTCAGGTAGAGAATGCCGGCATCGGTGCGGGCGTCGTTCACCGAGCCGGTCTTGTGCGCCACCACCGTCTTCTCCGGTAGAAAGCGCGGGAACTTGTCCTTATCGTCGCATTTCTTCAAATGCTCCAGCATCGCCTGGCATGCCTCCGGGCTCACCAGCTTGCCCTGGTGCACTTGTTCCACCAGCAACACCATCTCCCGGGCCGTCGTCGAGCCGAGGCCAAAGAGCTTGGTGCGCTCCGGAAAGACCGAGGTGGTGCTACCGCGAAAGCTCTTGGCGTGGATCTTCGTATTGGAGAAGCCCCACGCCTCCATGCGCTGGGCCGTGGCACCGATGCCGATCTTGTCGAGTACCAGATTCGTCGCCGTGTTATCCGAATACACGATCATCAACCGCACGGCGTCCCGCAGAGAAAACGTGGCCCCATCGCTGAAGTGGTCGGTCAGAATGCCCGACCCCGGCACCTTGTCGGCATCATGCAGGGTGACGGGGTCCGTCAGTTTCAGCTTGCCCTCGGCGACTTGCTGGTAGACTTCGATCATGACCGCCAGCTTGATCAGGCTGGCCGTCGGCATCGGCTCGTCGGCATGGAGATAATAGCTCTCGCCGGTGCCGAGATGCTTGACAGCGATGGCGACCTTGCCTTTATGAGCCTTGGCCAGGGGCGCCAGGCGAGCCTCCAAAGAAGATTCATCACCGACGCACAGCGGACACAGCGCAAAGAACCAACTCAGAGACAGAATGATCTTGATGCCGATTCCCATCCTTCTTTTCCTTTCGCATTTATTCTCGGTAGGTCTTTCTTCTGCGCCTGGGTGGCTCGTTCTCAGGCCGTATGCTTCTGCCGCAGTTTGTCCAGGAAGCGCTTGCTGTCAGCCGTCACATCCCAGGCGTTGGGCCAGAAGCATAGATCGACGCACCACCAATCGTTGGGCACGCCGGCTTGTAGCAGTTCAGGAACCAGCTTGTCGAAGTTCAGGCGACCGGTGCCAAAGGGATTATGCGTACTCGTGTTGTGCTCATTGATCGAGCCGTCGGAGTCGATGAGATGAATGTGGGTAATCTTGCCCTTGAGTTTCTGAAGCAGCTCCATTTCGCCGCCCGGCAAGGTCTCCTTCTCGCCGATCTGGTTGGCGCCGACGGCGGCACACATGTGTGCGTGGCAGGTATCGTAGAGGACGCCGAAGTTCGTATTGCCCCGTTCGCGCACGGCATTCACGAGACCGATAATCTCCGAGGGCTTATTGAGCGGGAAGCCCGGCTCAAATTCCCAGCAGATGCGGATGCCGCGGTTGGCGGCCAGCTTGGAGCACAGGTCGAACGCCCGCACGGCGCGCTCAAAGACTACTTTGGGGTCGATCCCGAGCTTCTTGATTTCCGAGATCGGCTCCACCGTATCGACGCGGATGGTATCGATGCCCAGGTCCTCCGCAAAGAACAGGTTCTTGGCAAAGGCGGCAATATATGGGCC
>JBGQLF010000881.1:0-5262 GCA_041499985.1 Gemmataceae bacterium | reverse complement strand
GCAGTTCGCGAATGGCGGCGTGGTCCGTCAGTCGCAGCGCTTGCGAATGGACGCCCTCCTCGGTGCGAATCCCGGCCTGGAAAAGGGCTTGGCGTAGCGTGGCCCGATCCGTGCGGAGCGTATTGCACCGCAACCACAAAGGCGCCGGTCCGGCAAACCAGAATCCCAGGCGAAGGCATTCCTCCCATGGAAAGCGCTCCAACCACCGTATCGCCAGCCAGCGGGGCACTGAAAAACCCGCGGCCAGATATTGTACCCGATCCGTTGCCGGATCCGGAAGCACAGGCCGGACCAGCCGACGATACTGATCCCGCTCCAGCGGTAGGGCATCGGGCGCCGGGCTGGAGGCGTGTTCGGGCGTCAGCAGCGCTGCCAGGTTGCGCAACATGCCGTTGAGGAAGCCCTTGGCCTGGGGCCGTTGATACGCCGCCGCCAGCTCCACGGTTTCGTAGAGGGCCGCGTGCACGGGAATCTGGGTCAAGAGCGCGAGTTGAAATGCCCCCAGCCGCAGCGCTTCCCACAGCCACGGCTCCACCTGGTGCGGCTGCCGGCGGAGCAGGGGTCGCAGCAGCGCATCCAGGGTACCGCGGCGGCGGAGAACGCCATAGGCCAGCTGCGTTGCCAACCGGCGGTCGGCGGTGGAGAGACCAGCTCGAGTCAGCTGGTTATCGAGGATTTCCTGGACGAAGGCCTCGCCGGAGTGGCAGTCGAGCAGCACTTGCAGGGCCAGACTGCGTGCCGTGTGCGGGCGTCGCGCCAAGCGGGGCCGGGAAGAGTTCATGATGTCTCGGGGCCGAAGCACTCCCCGGCCTGGGGTCGATGGCCACGGAGAAACTCGATCGCCGACATGCGGCGTTTGCCGGCCGGCTGCAAGTCCACGATTTCTACGACACTTTGATTGCCGGCCGCCACCAGCAATCGACTCGGTCCCTCGGGCTGAACCACCACCTGCCCTGGAACCGACGGAGTCCCGGCGAGGCTGTCCTGCGGCACGGCTTTGTGGAGGATCAGGCGCAGTGGAGCGTTTCCCTGGCGGTGCCAGTAGCTATACGCCGTCGGCCACGGCTGCATCGCCCGGATCTGATTGCACACGTCGTGGGCCGAGCGGGTCCAGTCAATCAGGCCGTGCTCCTTGGTGAGCTTGGGAGCCTTGGTCGCCAAGCTCTTATCCTGCTTGATTCCGTGTGCGGTGCCGGCGGCGATCTCGTCCACCATCCCCACGGCGAGCCGAGCGCCCACGAGCCCTAGCCGGGCTTCCAGCTCGCCGGCGGTCTCCTCGGGAGCAATGTCGAGCGCCTCCTGGGCGAGCATGTCGCCGGCATCGAGATGTACCGACATCTTGATGATCGTCACGCCCGTGCGTGTCTCGCCGTGGTAGATGGCCCAGGCAATCGGCGCGGCACCGCGATACCTAGGTAAGAGCGAGGCATGGACATTGATGCCTCCATGCGGAGCGACCGAGAGGACGTCGTTAGAGAGAATCTGGCCATAAGCGGCCACGGCGAGCAGGTCCGGTTGCCAGGCCCGCAGCCCCGCGACTCCCTCGGGCGTGTTGATGCGTTCGGGCTGAAAAACCGCAACCTGATGCTCCAGGGCGATCGTCTTCATCCCCCGGCCGACCTGACGTGTGGAACCGCGCTCCTGCCCAACAGGCCGGTCCGGCTGCGTCACCAGGCCGACGACGGAATGGCGGCTGGCCAACAAGGCTTCGAAAGTGGCCTCGGCAAAAGTGCCGGTGCCCATCATGACGATCCGCATCCGTTTCCGCTCCCGTTGAACGCTGGCGGCTGGCTCGCCTCAGGCTAGCGCCTCCAGTGCGGTCAACACTTTCTCGATTTCCATATCCGGGGGGATCTCGCCGCGCTCCTGCGCTCGGCGGTAATCGCGCTCAAACTCTCGTAGGGAACTCCGGCTGGCCAGCTTGGCGATGGGTCCCATCTTGTCGATGAACAAGGTACCGTCCAGGTGATCGACTTCGTGTTGCCAGACGCGTGCCTCCATGTCGCTGGCCGTGAACTCGACCAGCTTGCCCTCCACGGTGTACGCCTGCGCCTGAATCGTCTTGGCCCGGCGGACCTTTTGGAAGAGGCCGGGAAAGCTCAGACAGCCTTCCTCGCCTTCGACGCTTCCCTTGGGCTCGAGGATAACCGGGTTGATGTACGCGTGTTCGTGTTCGCGCTGATTCGGATCGGCTGTCAGGTTCATCACAAAGATCCGGTACGGCAGAGCAACCTGCGGGCCGGCCAATCCCAGGCCACGGCCTTCGTACATCAGATCGATCATGGTCCGAATCTGCTGACGCACCTTGTCGTCGATGCCGGTTAACGGCCGAGCCACGTGACGCAGCGCCGGATGGGGGTACTGAACAATCTTCATCCAGTTTCTGCCACAAACGAGACCACGATACCAGTCCGTGCAATCAACCTATTATAGCAGGCTCCCCAGAACGGACACAGCGCAGGAAAAAGGGCCATGCGGATGAGTTCGCTTGGCCCGAGAGAAGCTCCTCGATTCTTGGCGCCCTTGGCACGGCGCCTCCGCTTAATCCTTCTTGAAATACGCGGGCTTGCTCTTCACCTTCTCGAACCGATCTTTCGACAAGAGGAAGACGGCTCCCGGTAATTGGTTGGTTTGGGCGTAGTAGCCGTCATTGGCGTGCAGGGCGCCGATCGTCAGCTGATACGGCTCCTTTTCGCCCTCGAGGCTGAGGTCGATCTGCAAGGCGCCATCCTTCACCTCCAGCCGATGCTCGGGCTTCGGCCCTCCTTTGGGTATGAGAAAGCGCTCGGCCTTGAGCTGTGCGAGTGCCCTCACGAGCGTCTCGGCCTGGGCTTCGTCCAGCTTGAATTCGGGGGGCGCCTTGACGGCCCAGTTCTGGCTCGACTTGCGCTCCAGGTCGAGCGTGAACGGACTGCCGACCACATCCTGCCAACCCACGACCTTGAGGCCCTGGACCTTGGCGGCGTCGTATTGGAGCACGGTCGGATCTTGCAGCTCCCCTTCCAGCGCCGTCACAACGTTGGGACGAACCAGAAACACCAGATCGCGCTCGCCTTGCTTGGCATAGCGGGCACTCTTGTCTTCGGTCTCCTTACCAAAGAGGTAGACGTGCGTCTCCTCCTTGTTGTCCTTGCCCTTGACCGTCACCGTGGCCTTGAATGGCGGCGCTTTCAAGCCATAGCGGTCCAGCTCGTTCTCCGATGGCTTCTCGGCCACGTACTTGTCGGGGCTCAGGGTGCGCAGGTCGCTGAGGATGTTCTCCACCTGCTTGGTATTCGCGATCCGGCCCGCCAGGTCGGCCGGATGCTTCAGCTTCCAGATAGCCGGAGCCTTGTCGTCCTTTTTCTCCTTGTCCGTGTCGAACGTCTCGCTACCCCGCTGCACGACCAGCTTGGTCACATCGGCATCGGCCGAGAACGATGGCAAGATGTGCTCGAGATAGGCCAGCGGACCCTCCGATACCTTGGTCAGCAACGCATCCGGAACCGCTAGTCGAGCCTTGTCGCCGCCGATCTCCCGCAGCACGTACACAACCCCGTTATCCCGTTTGCCAAAGACGAGCTTGATAGTGGGCTGTTCGCTTTTCAACTTCGGCTCCATGGCCTCCGGCTCTTTCTTGGCGTCCGCCTTGTCCTCTTTCTTGTCGTCCTTTTTCTCGGCCGGCTTCTCGTCTTTCTTGTCGTCCTTTTTCTCGGCTGGCTTGTCGTCTCTCTTGATCCCCTCGACCCAGATGGCGAGCTCGGCCGCCGGTTTATCCAACCCCAGTTCGGCGTCGGTCTTGCTCGTCTCGGGGAAGCTCTTCACCTGGCGTTTGACATTGAGGGCCGCCAGCAGGTCCTGGACCGTCTTATCGTCGGCGTTGCGGGCTTTGTCGGAGCCGGCATAGAGCTTCCAGGTTTCCGGTTGGCCGACCCGGCGCAGCTTGAGCGCTGTGGGGCCGTTCTTGATGTCGATGGCGTCGGTCTTGAAGGCATCGACCTGCACCAAATCGCGGTTGCGCAGGACCGAGGGCTCCTCGGCGACCTTGAGGAGAGGTTCGAGGCTCTTGGCCGGCAGCTGGACCACGGCCCGCTCGTTTTCCAGCCGAGCATAATACAGGTCGCCCTTGTCGTCGCCCTTCTTCTCATCCTTGGCTTCGACTTTCTTGCCGATTAGCAGTGCCTCCGTGGCGGCGGTCTTTTTCTCTTCGCTACCGGCCGTGTTGCTGTCGCTGCGCTTGACCTCCACACGGAGAGTTGCCGGCTTGTCTGTTTCCAGCCCGTACTTCTGGGCCAGCTCGTCGTCCTTGACCTCGACGGCCACGAAGTCAGCGTTGGACTGCACCTTTAAGCCGCCCACCGCGTCGAGCAGCTCGCGTACTCCGGTGAGGCGCTTCGGCTCCGCAAGTCCCGGGGGACCGCCGGGTTCCCCTTCGTACTCCGCCTCGCCGTATGCGGGCTTCTGGAAGCGCCAGCGGCCTTCGGTCGACTTCTCCAGCTGCACGGGATCGCGGCCGTTCTGGTGGAGGGCCAGCGCGGTGGTGTTGAACGAGCTGGCCGTCAGCAGGTCCTTCGAGCGGAAATCGTTGCTATTCTTGTAGAGCGTGTCCAACTCGAGCTTCTTGACTGCCATCGGCTCCTTGCGATCCGATGACGTGACGTACACCACGGCTTGCTGTTCCTCGCCGGGGCGAACGTTGCCAAGGTTGAGCTTCCATTCGCGCTGGCCTCCCTTCTGGGTCAGGGTGACAACCATCGTCGGATCGTCGAGGCCGAACTGTTTGAGGTTGCTCGTCACATCGGCCCGCTCTTCCTTACGAGCTCGACTTACTTGCTGCACGACACGATCGACCAGGTAGGTATCCACGCGGACATCCGGCTGCTGCAAGCGCCAGCCTTTGTCGGTGCGGTAGAAGACCAGCTTGGCGGCGCTGGGTCGTTTGCGATCGATCTCTACCGTCTCGATATCCTCGGGCTTGACTGGCTTGCGGTTGTCATTGAGAGTGGGCAGCGCATAGACCGATTTATCCGTCGGTGCGCGCAAGCCGAGCAGCTGCGTCAGGCCGAAAACGGCGAGCACGGCGAAGAGTATACCAAAGAGGATGTAAGTCGTCTTGAAGTTCATGGCGAACAGGCCTTTGTCTTGCAAAAGTACCAAGGTGTATCTCAAAGGTTGGGGTTCTTGCTTGTGGGTTACAATTCCGATCCTGACGTCAGGATCGCAATTAAAACCCACAAGAAAGAACCCGACCAGCTTGGGTAGACATCGACGCCCCTCACGGTT
>JBGQLF010000880.1:0-5266 GCA_041499985.1 Gemmataceae bacterium | reverse complement strand
TTTGGTCCAGAAAGTCCTCAAGGGGCAGGATCCCTTACACCTGCTCGGGGACGGCATGCAGCTGCGGCATTACACCTATGGCGGGGATCTGGCTCGAGGGATTCGCCTCTGCATGGAACACCCCGCTGCTCTGAACGAAGACTTCAACTTGTCCACACCCAACTCGACGACCGTCATCGAGTTGGCCGAACGGATCTGGCGCAAGATTCATGAAGAATGGAAGCCTTTCCACTACGTCTGCGACGAACCCTTCCAATACGATGTCCGCTGCCGAGTTCCCTCTGTGGAGAAGGCTAAGAAGCTCCTGGGTTTCGAGGCCGCAACAGGCCTGGATGAGGTACTGAACGAAGTCATCCCCTGGATTAGCCAGCAGCTGGAGGTAGGGCTCATCTGATGACCATACTCGTGCCGACGCTGCCGACGGCTTCTTCGGCTCCCACTGCCGAATCGTTGGCGCTGATTGTGCCGGTCTACAACGAGGCCGAGAACCTTCCCCGCTTGGTCGCGGAGGTGGAGCGCCAGGTTCCACCGCCTTACACGATGTATGTCGTGTATGACTTCGAGGAAGACACGACCGTGCCGGTGGCCCAGGCCTTGACGGCAACACGCCCTTGGCTCCGTCTGGTCAAGAACCACGTGGGCCGAGGGGCGGTGGGGGCGATCCGGACGGGCTTCGAGGTCGTGGGCCGGGGACCGGCGCTGGTCCTCATGGCGGATCTCTCGGATGACTTGGGGATCGTGCCGGAATTGCTTTCGCTTTACCATCAAGGATGCCGCATCGTCTGTCCGAGCCGTTATGTCCGGGGCGGACGCCAGTTGGGAGGTCCGCTCCTCAAGCGGCTGCTCAGCTGCCTGGCGGGTGTGTCGCTGCGGTTTCTAGTCGGGTTTCCAACGCATGACGCCACCAATAACTTTCGCCTTTATGATGCTGCCCTGGTCAACGAGCTGCGGATCGAGAGTGCAGGAGGTTTCGAGCTGGCCTTGGAACTGACGGCCAAGGCATTTCGCCGGGGGGTGAAGATCGGAGAGGTGCCGACAACGTGGCGGGACCGGACCGCGGGGCAATCGCGCTTCCGCCTGGCGAAGTGGCTCCCGCGCTACCTCTACTGGTACGGTTACGCTCTTCTGCGTGGACCGAAGTGGATCTGGCAATGGCGCGATCCTCGATCAGCTTAGGACTTCTCCGCGTGTCAGCTTGATGCTTCGTTCGTCCATGAGGAACCGCGATGATTTCAGAACTATTCAAGAGAGGAAAAGGTCTCATCCAACTGTTCATGCCCGCCAAGGTTCTCTTCATCGCCTGTCTCGCTTATTACCTCGTTGCAACCAGCATCGGCTGGAATAACACGATTCTCGACTACAGTGGCTTCCGCCAGACCCAAACAGCCATTAGCGCCTATTACATGATTGGGAAGTTCCCGTCCCTCGCTTATGAAACGCCTGTTCTTGGCCCACCCTGGTCCATTCCCTTCGAGTTTCCCCTATATCAATGGATCGTAGCGGCTATCGTGACGCTCCTGGGCACGCCTTTGGACCAGACGGGGCGCTTTGTCAGTGTTGCTTTTTTTCTTCTCACGCTGATCCCGGCTTATCATATTCTGGGCGCCCTCAAGATTACGAGTCATAGCCGATTCATAATGCTCTCGCTACTCCTGATAAGCCCCTTCTACGTTTTCTGGTCCCGCGCCTTCATGATCGAGTCCACGGTACTCTTTCTGAGCATGAGCTACCTGGCATCGGCTCTGTCCTTCACGAAGGAGCCACGCGTCTGGTCCGGGATTGCCATGCCGCTGTTCGGTGCCTTGGCAGCGATGGTCAAGATCACGACGTTTGCTGTGTTCTTCCTGGCGGTGGCACTCATTCTCCTCATCACCTGGTTCCGGCAGTACCGAGTAGGCCTTGCATCCGCTGTTCTGGGTCGTTGGGCCTGCCTGCTGGTTCTCGTCGTCGGCGTGCCCCTTGGAGGTGTGTTCTGGTGGACCCACGTCGCCGATGGTTATAAGCTGCTCAATCAGTTCGGCCAGCAGTTGACTTCGCGGGCGCTGTGGGCCTGGAACTTTGGGACTCTGGAGCAGCGCCTCCGGCTGGAAACCTGGTACACGATTCTTCGACGGGAATCCGAGGTGGTTGGTGACAAATGCGTCGTGCTGGTGGCCATCCTCGGACTTGTCCTGGCACGTCGCCGCTGGTTCGAGTTTGCCGCTTGCGCTGTCCTGTATCTAAGCGGATCGTTCATCTTTCCGAATCTTCACTATGTGCATCCCTACTATGCTTACGCGAATAATCTATTCTTGATAGCAGCGGTAGGGGTATGTCTGACGGGTATGACGGAAAGGGGCGGATGGTACGCCAAAGCCTCGCTGGCAACGTTGCTGCTCATCATTCCCACGTCAATCTATTCCTACGCGGAGGCCTATTACCCAGTCCAGTCGACAAACCACACACGTGAAGTTGAGATCGGGGAACTGATTCAACAGGTAACTCGGTCGGACGATGTGATCGTGATTGTCGGATGTGATTGGTCCGCGGCGTTGCCTTACTGTAGTAAACGTCGGGCCTTAATGTTATGGCATGACGGGACTCCGAGTATGGACCAATTGGCGATCGTACAAAGTTACCATCTCCAGATTGGCGCTATCATCGTGCGCGATTCGCCTCCACACCATTGGGACGCAGGCTTGATTCCGGGGATTGCCCGCGAGCTGGGACTCGAATCGCAGCGCCGTATGGATTCTTACGAGATCTTCGCAGCGCTCAGTGAACGAGTGGTAGCGGAATAATCCTCGCTCAAGAGCAGACGATGCAAGCTATGGGGATCTACACTCGCCCCCAGGCGTTCTCGTCACGACAGTACTTGGGATTCGTCGCCAGGTAGTGCCCAACCCGGTCGGTGCGCTGCACGGCCTCAGCCAGAAAGGCGACAGCCTGGTGCAAGCGCGCATCGGGCTCGGCGCAGCTGAAACGCAGAAACCCCTGTCCTGCCGGTCCGAAACACTCCCCTCCCAGGCAGGCCACGCCGAAACCGTCGTCGGCACCTTCCAGGAGGTACATGGCCAGCCCATGGGAGCTGATCCGGAGGCGCCGGCAGATGTGGGAAACATCGGGAAACGCGTAGAAGGTTCCGGCCGGCATCAGCACCTCGACCCCCTCGACCTGCCGAAGGTCTTCCACCAGTAATTCGACTTTCCGGCGAAACCGGCCCATCACTTCGTCCCGCTCGGCGGCGTCCTGCTCGAGGGCCGCTTCCCCCGCCCATTGGACCAGCGGTGGGACGCACGACAGGGTCGTGTTGATCATCTTGCCGAGCACTTCGATGATCCGCGGACTACTGACGGCATAACCGATGCGCCAACCACTCATGCTGTACGATTTGCTGAAGGTGTACGCCGCCACGACCTGATCGCGAACAGCTGGCTCGGCCAGGAGGGGATGATGCCGCCCGCCCCAGACCATGTGGCAATAGGGCTCATCACTGAAGACAGCCACATCGCGACCACGGATCAAGTTCGCCAGCCCATGCAGATCCTCGGCGGTGGCGACTCCTCCGGTCGGATTGTGGGGCGAGTTGAGGAAAATCGCCTTGGCCCGCGGCGTGGTGCCCAGGAAGCGCTCCACCTCATTCAAGTCGGGCCGAAACTGGTTTTGCTGCCGCAGCGTGCTGAAAACCGCGTGGGCACCGCGGCGTTCGATGTTGGGAAGATACGTCGGAAAATGCGGACTGAAGACGAGAACCGCATCGCCGGGATTCAGGAACGCTTCGCAGAAAAACTGCTCGAAGACCTTGGCACCGGGCCCCACCACGACATTCTCGGCAGTCACCGCAACGCCGAACTCGCGTTGGTAATTGCGGGCGATGGCTTCGCGGAACTGCGGCAGTCCCAGGGAGGGGCAGTAGTGGGTGGCCTGGCTTTCAATTGCGTGGATGCCAGCCGCCAGGGCATGGCGCGTGCTCGGGAAGGGACTATCGCCGATTTGCAACTCGACAACGTCTTTTCCTTGCGCCTTGAGGCGACGGGCGACCGCGAGCACATCGAACGCGGTCTCCGCGCTTAAGCCGCGCGCAAAGCTGCTGAGCGTCACAGCCGGCGCGGCGGAGAGTGATTGGGACATGGGGGTTTCGCTTGCGAGTTTGGGAAGGCACAACAATTGCCCATTTTACGTGTTCACCTTCTATGTAACCGACGCAACTCGAAACGCCAAATGGAAATTGGAAAAGGCAAGCCGAAAGAAGCAAAGAGCATTCGACGAGCCCGCAGCGCCAGTCAGGGAGGATTGTATCGCTAAGCCACGGATGGACGTCTCAGACCTTCGGCCGGACTTGACCCAAACCGAGCATCGTGGCGGCGAGACGCAATCCGAAATCGGTGATTCTGAGGAGGGCTTGAAAACACGACAAGCGCTCGGCTCGCCGCGTTCTGCCGGATCGAAATCGAGGAGCCAGATGTCACCGCGCTTCGGTGCTGGAACTCTCGCCATACAGATCGTTCTCGCCGAAGGCTTCAAAGGCGGTCAACGCGCGGTTGCTACGGTATTCCTCTTCGGCCAAGGCCGCCGCTGCCTCCAGAATGGCGTCGCGCTGTGCCGCAGGCAGTTGGCGAAGTTCGCTGGCCGTCCAGCGTTGGACGGTCACTTGGGGAGTGTCCATGTGTATGCGCTCACGGCCCGAAAGCGTTTGTACAGTGCCGAAAACACGAGGATTTTTACATACTAATTGAGTCCGCTACCACCAAAAGGGGCGTCCCAAGGCCTATCTGCTAGTCCTGCATGCGGTTTTCCCCGCGTTTTCTGCAAGTTCGGGCCGTGAGCGCATACGTCCATGTGGGTCCATGTGGCTCTCCTGGTTGCTTATCGGCTCTCGTCACTGCTTTGCAGCAATCGTCTGCGCCAGCGGCCGCACCACGGCCGGGATGATGTGGCTATCGACGAGTTCCTGGCAAATGCGCCGCTGGTTCTTGTACGATTCTCCAAAGGTCTTGAACGGCTGCCGGCCCCAGTATTGCCGCACCGTAAAGTACACGCTGATCGGGGCTTCCTGAAACTGGGCCGTGCGCACCTGATAAGCATTGGTGCGCGTCTCAATGCTCAGGCGGGACTGCAAACGGCAGGCTTCGTCCAGGGCCAGCATCAGCGACGGCTCATAGTTGATCACGCGCGTGCCCGGCATCTGGACCAGGCTTTCCAGGGTGGTGTTCACACCCAACGCCTCCGCCACGACTTCATCATGATTGCCGGCGAACATGAAATCGAAGGCAAAGAGCACATCCAT
>JBGQLF010000879.1:0-5272 GCA_041499985.1 Gemmataceae bacterium | reverse complement strand
GGTTTTCCCCGCGTTTTCTGCAAGTTCGGGCCGTGAGCGCATACCCGCCAGGGACTCGCGCGGTTCGAGCAGTCGTTCGCCCCAGCGTCCTTGCCTGTGCGGGTCGTCCTGAAGCCTGCCCGGACCATCAGGGTCCGCGTCACCGATGCCAAGGGATCCCTTGTGGAAGGGGCAGTCGTCGAGGAGATCTCTTTGAGAGGATTTGGCTCCCTGGTGCGGGCCATCACGGATAGACGCGGCCTTGCGCAGCTCCGGCTCCCGGCCGATGCCGACGTGGTACACGTCATCGCCCTCAAGTCCGGTCTCGGCTTCGATGCCTTCGAGAGTTCCCGGTCGTGGCCCCCACGAGGTGGGCAGCCAGCCTATCCCGATCCAGTACCCTTGATTCTCGACGGCGCCCGTCGTGTCGAGATCAAAGCGGTCGACTCGGCCGGCCGTCCCGCGGCGGGGATCCCATTCGTTCCGGTGATCCTCCACAAGCGCGGCAAGCTCGGCCCCGCCAACCTGACTGGCAACGATATCGCCTTCGCGATCACCGACGCCGAGGGGATCGCCCGGTTCGATTGGATCCCGATACGGATCGAGCAGCCGATTCCCTTCACATGCCCTCGTTCGAGTACCACAATGTGGACGCGCCAACGATCCACCCCTCGGACGCCGACGCGAAGGCGACGGTCCGCGTTCTCCGCAACACGCGCGTTGCGGGAAGGATCTTCCTGCCGGACGGCGCCCCCGCCGCCGGCGGCGTGCTGGTCCACGCTTGGGGGATAGCGAGTTCCGGTAATCGGGAGCCTTTCTTCACCCGCACGGCCGACAACGGCTCGTACGCAATGCGCCTGGCGCCGGACACGGTATACACGATCACCTGCCTCGATCCGAGGGGGGCTACACTTCCGTTGAACGGAGTAAGCGTGCGCGAGGGCGTTGCGCAGGAAGGGCTCGACTTACGCATGACCGAGGGGGCCCTCGTGCGGGGCCGGGTGACGAGGGGCCCCGAGGGGAGGCCGGTTGCCCGCGAGCAGGTCAACGTCGAACTGACAGAGGCGCGACCGATGCATCTCTGGGCGATTACCGATGAAGGCGGTCGCTACGTGGTCCGCCTGGCCCCAGGCAACTACACGCTCTCGGCGGGATTTCCCTCGACACGTGCCGACGTGCACATCACCGGTCGCGAGGAGATCGTCCGGGACCTTGCGGTCACTGGGGAGACCGGGCGTCCGCAGCCGGCGATGACACTAGCCGGGGTCGTCGTGGAAAAAACCGGTGCCGGAAAGCGGCCCGTGGCCGGCGCGGAGCTGCGGGAGGTGATCACCAGAACAACGGGTTTCCCGCCGACCAAGGCGGTCGCCGACGCCCACGGCCGGTTCGTGCTCACGGTGGGGATGCGTCCTCAGCTCCTCTACGCACGGAGCCCGGACGGGACACTCGCCGGTTACGTGGAAGTCGCGGCGACGGGAGAGATCGAAATACCCGTGTCGGCCGCCGCGACGGTCCTCGGACGGGTCGTGGACCGGGACGGGCGTCCGGTCCCTGCTCGACGCATCAGTTTCGGGATGATGGGCGGGGCGGGGGCGTTCGAGCACCGGTTTCTTGACTGGCAATTCTATACGGACGAGACGGGCGCCTTCCTCTTCTCCGGCCTGGTGCCGGGGTCACAGGGTCAGATCGGGGTCCCGCACAGCAACGACTTCCGGGATTCGAGGAAGCCCGAGGTTCGCGAGTTCAAAGTGCCCGGGCCGGAGCCGATCGCCCTGCCGAATATCATCGTCCCCACGGCGCCGCCCGCCAAGTGACCAGGGAGAGACGACTCATGGGTAGCCCCAAGGTTCATCAGCCGCTGAGCCCATGCCTCGCTGCCGGCGTGGTTGTCCTGAGTACGGCAACGGCCTTCGCTTTCCCACTCCCGGCCCGCGCGGGCGCCGATGCGACCGATGGGCCGACCGGCCGTCCCGTTGTCGGGCGCATCCTCGCTCCCGCCGATTGCGCTGTGAAGATCGATTGGGCCCATGGGTCGATCGGGATTCAATCGTATCAGCCGGCGATCAAGCCACCGGAGGGCCTTTCCGCTCCAGAGAAATTCAAGTGGTATCAGGAGTGGTCGCAGTCCGAGGCGGGTAAGGCCCACCTCCGCGGTCGACGTACTTATGCCGTGAAGATCAGTCCCGACGGATCGTTCCGAATCGACGACGTGCCCGCGGGCTCCTACCTTCTGTCGATCCGCGTCACCGAGCCGCCCGACCCGAAGCAGTCCAGTCTCGCCGGCGGGTTACTCGAATCGGTCTCGCACACCTTCATCGTGCCGGAGATACCCGCAGGTCGAGTCGTCGAGCCGCTGGATCTGGGGAAGCTGGAGTTGAAGGTGGTCAAGCGGCTCCGAGTCGGCGACCCGGCGCCGGCGTTCCAGGTCGAGTCGCTCGACGGCAAGGGGTTGGTGAAGCTGGCAGACTACCGGGGGAAGTACGTGCTCTTGAACTTCTGGGCGACCTGGTGCGGCCCATGTCTTCGCCAGACCCCGCATTTGAAGCAGGTCGCCGAAGCGTACGGCAAGGACCCGCGCTTCGTCATCATCGGCCTGAGCTGGGACCACTCCCGGGAAGAGGCCCGGCAGTACCTCGTGAAGAACGGGCTGGGCTGGGCGCAGGGGTTTCTGGGTGACACACAGGCACACAGCGTCGGGGGCAAGATCATCGAAGCTTACCAAGTGGGCCTCCCGTCCATCTGGCTGATCGGCCCAGACGGCAAGGTGGTGGCCAGGGACCTGCGCGAGGAGGCAATCAAGGAGTTCGTGAGCAAAGCTCTCGACAAGCCACACTGATGGCCAACCGCCTCGGTCTCCGCGAGAATCAGCCCTCGTCAAAGAATCATCAAGTCGCAGTTGTGCGTGTCTCTACCTTCGGATCTTGGCCATGACTGCGGTGACTGTACAACAGCTTGACCATTTCGAGGTAGTCACACCTTACGCTGAAGCGTAGCTACTACGCTGTAGAAGAAAACGCTCATGAGTCTCCGAAGCCACAGGTTCAGGGTACTTGTTTACGGTCACTTTGAATTGCTGTTTCGCTCAACTGCACCCTGCCGGCCAGCGCGCTGTGTCCTTCCCGACCACCGCGGCCACTGCCGCGCCGCCCCATGAAAAAACAAGTCTCCTGCGGAAGCTCCAGCGGGCAGGCAAGACACCTATGTAGGGGCGTCTCCAGAACGGCACCTTGGACCAGGATCGTCCCTTCACGGCTTCACCGGAATCCACGGCGGCCAGTGCGGATCCCTTTCCATGTGGGCCAGGAGCATGCGGCTCCAATCGATTTCCCAAGAGACGAACTGCCGGGTCGCGAGGCATTTTTGGAAATGTTCCCGTGCCCCGGCTCGGTCACCATCGGCAAGTTTCATGAGCGCGATGGCGTAATAGGCTGTGCTTCGCCTGCCCCTGTCAGTGCCAGCAGCCCGTATCAATTCGTCAGCCGAGACCAAACCGCAATGATAATCTCCCCAATGCTCGACAAAGCTAGACCACGGCGAATCGGTAGGCCACGGATAGGTAGTCGGGTCTAAGCGACTACGCGCCTCCTTAAAGGCGGCACGGGCCTCCGGCATGCGTCCCAACAGCAGCAAGACAGACTGGATTTCAAAAGCTCCAGGAAAACGAACTGGTTGGTAACGGGTGGTCATGTCCCGATAAGCTGCCAATGCGCGGGCCGGCCCGTCCGGCAGCTCCGCCAAGACATAGGCGCGCAGGATATCGCCGGCGACATCGTGTCCCCGCGGCCTGCGGTCGAGAATCTCGAGGGCCTTCGCAAAGTCCCCGCGCTCAGCGAGGGCCACGCCAAAGCTGAACGCTGTCTGGTGATCGTTGCTCTGCTCGCTGCAACGGCGGAGGATTTCCAAGGCGGCATCGTGCCGGCCGACGAAGTGGAGACAGGCACAGCGATACCAGGCGATGCTCGGCAAGGGTGGAAAACGGTCCAGGGCGCGGTCGTCCTGTTCGGCCTGGAGTAGGGCCGCCCGGCTCTTTTCCGGCTGCCCTGCATCCTCGTAAGCGCCCGTGGCCACCAAGTTCGCGAAACTGCTCACCGCAAGGGCATAGGCATTGTCCGGCAGCATCCCCTTGGCCCGGGTGGCGTCCTCGAGCGCCCGTTCGGCGTCGGCAGGATCCGCGGAGCTTGCAGCGTACCAGCAGCGCTTTTCGGCTCGTAAGAGGCGGGCAATGGCAGAGTCGCGCCGGCGGATCGCTTCGTCCATGATCGGAAGCCCATCAGCATGCATCAACGCATACCCTTTGAAGAGATAATCCTCCGTCGTGATGGGCGAGAGGTGCTTTAACTCGCGCACTAGTTCCGCGAAGCGCTCGGCTTGCTCGGCCTTATTATAAGCCATGGCCAGTACGCCGCGGGCGGCCACGCTCGAGGGCAAGAGTTTCACGGCCTGCTCAAGGTGCTGAATGGCTGCCTCCCCGTCACCGCGGAAGTAAGCCACCTGGCCGCGCAGTAGGCGCACTTGTCCGGCCGAAGCCCCCGCAAGCTCGGTCTCCGCAATCGCCTTCTCGGCCGCATCAAGGTCGCCGCTCGTCGCTACGAGCAAGGCCTTCTCGAGCTTCTCGGCCAAGAGCTGTTCCCGCGCCTGCTCGCGCTCGACAAGCCGTTGCTGTTCGGACCGGTGAGCCTGATAGGCAGCGAACGCTGCCACCAAGGCCAGCACGGCTACACAGCTCAGAGCGGCCGCGAGTCCAGGGTGTCGCCGCACCCACTTCCTCAGCCGCGTGACCGACCCCACCCGACGCGCCGAGAGGGGGAAGCGGTTGACGTAACGGTGTAGGTCGGCGGCCATGGCGCCGGCCGTCTGGTAGCGCCGGTCCGGGTCCTTTTCCAGGCACTTCAGGCAAATCGTCTCCAGGTCCACTGGCACCCGCTTCTGGATGCGCCGCGGCGCTTTCGGCTCCTTCTGGATGATCTGGGCTAGGAGCTGCTCGCGCGACTTGGCCGTGTACGGCGGCTCTAGCGTCAGCAACTCATAGAGCGTGGCTCCCAGGGAATAAATGTCCGTGCGATGATCCAGGGGAATGCGGCCGGCCGCAATCTGCTCCGGCGACATGTAGCGCGGTGTGCCGACGAACTCGCCGCTGATAGTCATGCCCGGTTGCTCCAGCATCCGCGCCAGGCCGAAGTCATTCAGACTCAACCGACCCTCCGGCGCCAGCAGCAAGTTGGACGGCTTGATGTCGCGATGAATGACGCCTTGGCCGTGGGCGTAGTCCAGGGCGTCGGCCACTTCCGCGACC
>JBGQLF010000878.1:0-5273 GCA_041499985.1 Gemmataceae bacterium | reverse complement strand
CTCAGGTTGCAGTAAGGCCGGCCGCAGACCAGGTCGTAGATGCCCTCGACGTCCAGGGCCGGGTCGGGATCGAAGCCGAGATCGCGGTACATCATCCCGAGACCGCCGCACCCCGACAGGAGGCGGCGGACGATGCTCCACGTCATCGGCGTTGGCTCGGGCAGGACTTCGGCGAGGTTGTAGCGGCTCCAGACCGTGCCGCCCGGCTCCGCACGGGCTTGCAGGGCGGCGATCTCCTCTTGCCGCACCTGTTCCTGCTCATTGGCGGCGGCAGTGATAGGCCGCGCCTGGAGCAGCCAGAACTGTCCCTCAGCCCAGGCCCATTCGATATCACGCGGCGCGCCCTCCAGCTGCTCCACACGGCGGCCGAGCTGGGCCAATTGTGCCAGGCGAGCTGGATCTAAGCAGGGTTGGTCCTGTTGCCGCGGAGGTACCGCTTGCCAGCCTTCCGGCGTACGCATGGTCTGCTTGACAGAGACATACTGCTCAAGGACTGCACCCGTCTCTGCATCGAGTAGGTAGCGGTCCGGCGTGACGCGACCTGAGGCGACGCTTTCTCCCAGTCCCCAGGAAGCCTCCACGAGCTGCCGCGCAGAGCCGGGATCCAGCGGATGGCGCGTGAACAACACTCCGGCGACCTCCGCAGGCACCAGCCGCTGCACCACCACAGCCATCAGCCGCTCCCCCTCAGGGATGCCTTGCTGATGGCAATAGGCGCGGACTCGGTCGGACCACACCGAGGCCCAGCAATGACTCACCGCGTCCAACAAGGCGGTCGCGCCGGTCACACCGAGAACCGTGTCGAGCTGCCCCGCAAAGCTGGCGACCCCGCGATCTTCCAGAGTTGATGAGGAGCGAACCGCTACGGGACCGGCGCCTAACTGCCGATACGCTTCGGCCATCTGGGCGCCCAATTCGGTCGCGGGGTCAAGTGACGGACCCTGCCAACGGCGATACGCGGCCGTGGTGATGCAAAAGCCCGGCGGTACCGGCAGGCCGGCCTGAGCCAGTAGGGCCAGGTTGAAGCCCTTGCCTCCCACCAGCGGTTCGTCGTGCACACCGATCTGGTCGAATCTGCGAATGTTGTACATGAGAACAAGGTCTACCAACCGCGATGGCTGCCAGGAGTCGGTCGAACGGGTCTCGGTGGTACAAGGGCAACGTCGTCAGCGGCTCGATGTGGGCTGCTTCAAGCGGCAGCAGGTGGATGTCGTTGGCCAGCAACTGCGCCGGGAACAACGAGCCGAAGGGCTCGCGCAAAGGTATACTCGACGCAGGAAGCATTGACACAAGCCCGAGGCGCCAGCGAGGGGCCATCTGTCACCCGACAGGCCATCTTTCACTAGCGAGGGTCGCGGCGCTCCCTCGCGCTTGTGAGAAGCAATAGCCTCAGAAGTCGCCCGCGAGGACTTGTCCATCGTTGCGCACCACGAGACGCGTGAGGGTGACGACATCGATGGAGTTCCGGAGTGCCCGCACGCTGCCATCGCCCAGCGCAAACTGGCACACGCCGAGGTGGTAGCTGCCGAACTGTTGACCGGGGCCGACGTTCGCCAACGGGCTGCCCGTCCGAATCGTGCCTTCGGTAGGAGACTGCGCCAAGGGACGATCGACGAAGTGGCCCCCGGCCAGGGTCGCCCTCCCCGCACGGCGGAAAAAGTGATAACCGGAGTGCCCATTGTAGACGGAGCCGTCTTGATCGCTCCGGCCGAGTTCGTTGGGCCGTACATGCTTTTCGCCGAGCAGAAGCGTATTGCTCAGGCCATCACTCACCGACGCAAAGGTGGTGCGGCTATGCCACCGGCTGACGATCCGGTTGGGGCTGGTTGCCACTCCACCGCTGAAGGTCGCCGCGCTGATAATCATCGCTCCCTGGGCATTGGCGCCGGTATGGCCGGTGCTGCCGGTGCCGTCGCAAACAGCGTAGTCGGAGAGACCACCCGGCGTATGCGCAAAGTGCGGCTGACTCGTACCCGTCTGATTGTCCAGGTTGGGCAGGCTGAAACCAGCAGAGGAGGCCGATCGGCGCGAGGGGCAAAAGTAGATCGGGATATTGTGCCGGCGCGGATCGGGATTGGTGGTTTGTTGATAGTAGCGGTGGCGCAGGTCCCATTCCTTGTACAGATTGTCTTGCTCCAGATGAGGCAGCAGGATCACGGCCCAGGTCGGCCAGGTATCGGCAAGGTAGCTGGGAGGCAAGGCGTTGTAGGTGTCATGGAAGTTGTGGACGGCCAGGCCGAGTTGCTTGAGATTATTCTGACAGCTCAGGCGGTTGGCCGATTCACGCACTTTCTGGACCGCGGGAAGTAACAGGCCGATGAGCACGGCTACAATCGCTATCACGACGAGGAGCTCGATCAAGGTGAACCCGGACCGGCGGCGCTTCCCGCGCGAAGAACCCATGCCATGTTTCTCCCAAGACCAATGCGTGAGGCAAAAACGAACAGGCAATGCCCGAGTTCTTACCCGATCGTGAAGGCCTTGGGACTTATTGGTAGAGAAGGCCATGCAGGCAGTCAAGGAAATTATGAGAAAATGTTAAGAAATGCCGCAAGCCCTTCCGGGAGGTGTCTTCGAGAGTAGAGCGCAGGTATCGAGCAGAAGTCTCATGCCCTGTACTTGCCCAACTCGTCCAGCGGAGTATCCCAATCGTCAGGGACCTCGATGAATCCCTGCGCGTGGCCAAGGCTCGCGTGCTGTTTCAGCGCTGCGGCGAACAGTTGCGACAGACGGCGACTTTTGGCTTTCTCCCTTCGTAGCCTATAGGCTATAGTAGCGGCATGAGTCCGAACAATGCTTTTGCCGCTCGTCTGCGCGTCGTGCGTGAGCAAGCAGGTCTCACCCAACAAGCTTTGGCGGACGCGGCTGGCTTGAGCCAGGTCCACGTTGCCCGCCTGGAAACCGGCACGCGCCAACCAGGCTGGGAGACCGTCCAGGCGCTGGCGGACGCCCTGGGCGTCAGCACCGAAGATCTGCGCAGTCGGCCACCCAGGATTTCCAAAAAACCCAAGAAAAACGCAGAAAAAAGACTGGCATCGTTATAACCAATTGGTTATAACCCTGAGTGTCCGGCAAGCGCTCAGGGGTGGGTGCGCCCATGAAAGTACGCGACGTGATCAAGCGGCTCAAGAAGGACGGTTGGTATCAGATTCCCGCCCAAGGCGGACACCGGCAGTTCAAGCACCCAGTCAAGCGTGGGCGAGTGACGGTGCCCGGCAAGTTGAACAAAGACATGAAGGTAGGAACGCTCAAGAATATCTGGAGGCAGGCTCAACTCCCGGAGGTTTTGTAATGCGTTACGCAGCCATCTTTGAGAAGACGGACACAGGGTACTCAGCTTACGCGCCGGATGTGCCTGGTTGTGCGGCCGTCGGCGACACGCTGGAGGAGACTAAACAGCAGTTAGCCTCGGCACTCGCAGTTCATTTCGAGGGCACCCAGGAGGACGGCGATCCGATTCCCGAGCCCACCAGCGTCTGTGATTACGTCGACGTTGAGTTGCCTGCACCGAAGAAGGTCACCCGCCCGAGCCGGCGCCGCAAGCAAGTCAGTTAGCCCCCCAAGGCAGTAGGAGCAGACCCCAAAACTGGACGAACCGACTGATGTCGTCTGCTTACTGGGACAACGGCATTACTACACGATCGAGCCAAGAGAACAACCTAGCCTGGAAAACCCCGAGTCATGATTCCCTTCGTCGAGTGGTTGCTCCTGGTGCTCATGGGCTGTACGTTCACCGCTCTCGGGAGGAGGTTGTCGTGCATGGATCAGGGCGAGTCAAGCTATTCTCCCGCAGCGAACCCCTGCTGCACGAGCACGCGAGCTGTCCACCCCGCTCGCGGACGATCTCGAGAGTAACAACCAAAAGTGGCTCTTCTTGTAACACGGGTTGCGCGGGATTGCAACCAAGTGGGGCAGAAGTCGCAGCCATGAAGCACGAACTACCCGACTCCAAGGAACCACTTTTGTAGACCGGCCCGTTTGAACGACTGAACTCTCTGTTCGACCCAACTACTCCAGTCACTTCGTGCGGCCGGGGTTGGCGCCCAAAGCGTGTGCAATGGCGATCGAGGCCGAGGCGGCGAGCGATGACAGGATCTCGATATCGTCGATCCCGAAAGCGCCGTCCTGTTTGTTGATCACTTGAAAGACGCCGAGGATGCCACCATCCGGGGCCGTCAGGGGTACGGTAAGGAGGTTGTGGGTCTTGTGACCCGTCCGCAGGTCGATGGCCGGGTTGAAACGCGGATCGGCGTAGGCGTCGGGGATGTTGATCCATTCGCCGGTAACCGCAACCGTTCCCGCGATGCCGACACCCAGCGGCAGGCGAATCTCGCCCACGCCCTGGTCCAGCGTCACCTTCGACCAGAGTTCGCCGCGCTCATGATCGAGGAGATAGATCGTGGCCATCTCGGCATTGGCCAACTGGACCGTGGTCTCGGCGAAGAGCCGAAGTAATTCCTCCAGCTGGGTCGTCCGCATGAGACGGCGGGTCATCTCCAGCAACAGCTGGAGACGCTCCACGGAACGCTCCGCGAACACCTGCTGCCGAGTCACTTCACGTAAGGCCCTTTGCAGCCGGGCGCTATACCACCAACTCCCAACCAGCAGGCCCAATCCCGCCACGGCACCAACCGCCAGCGCGTGGGACCACAAGATGCCCACACCGAGGCCGAGGAGGGCCATCGCTCCGGTAGCCAACAACACCGACTCCGCAGGCCGGCGCCGGGCCCAGCGTGCCAGGCGCTCCCAGGCGCCCGCCGGGCGCGACCGGATCGGTTCCCCGGCCAGAAAGGCGCTCAGGTCCTCGGCCAGGGCTTGGGCGCTGGTGTACCGCTTGGCCGGCTCCTTGTGCAGGCAGCTCAGGCAGATGGTTTCCAGGTCGCGCGGCAGCTTCGGCTGGAGGCGCGACGGAGGGATCGGTTCCTGGAGGCGTACCTGGTCCAGGGTCTCCTGGACGGTCGTCGCTCGGAACGGTGGCCGACCGGTCAGCAATTCGTACAGGATGGCTCCGAGCCCGTAAACGTCGGTACTCGGGCCGATCTGTCGGGTTTTCCCCGCGGCTTGTTCCGGCGCCATGTAGCTTGGCGTTCCCAGAATGGCTCCGGTCTGCGTCTGGCTCCCTGCTGGCTCCGCCACGATCTTGGCCATGCCGAAATCGGTAATCTTGAGGACCCCTTCGCGACTCAGCAGCACGTTGGCGGGCTTCAGGTCTCGATGCACAATCCCCCGCTGGTGGGCGTAATGGACGGCCCGGGCCAGCGTTTCCAGCCATT
>JBGQLF010000877.1:0-5299 GCA_041499985.1 Gemmataceae bacterium | reverse complement strand
GCCAACGCCTCGCCCGACTGGCTCAGGCGCGTGCTCGGCTTGGGCGGCTCCTCCTCGCGGATAATCCGCAACAGCTCGTCCAGGGCCGCCTGTTTCAGCCGGTCCCGTTCCAGTGGCGTGTTGCCGGTCAGCAGTTCGTACAGCAGCACGCCCAGCGCGTAAACATCGCTGCGCGTGTCGATGTCCAGGGCATTCAGCTTGGCCTGCTCGGGACTCATGTACTCCAGCGTGCCGACGAACGAGCCGAACCCCGTGAACAACGTCCGCTCGGTCAGTTGCTGACTGGTCGCCTTGGCCACGCCGAAGTCGATCACCTTCGGCACCGGCTGGTCGTCGTACAGGGCCATCAGGACGTTGGACGGCTTGAGGTCGCGGTGAATGATTCCCTTCTGGTGCGCGTGCTGCACCGCCTGGCAGACCGGGAGGAACAGCTCCAGCCGTTCGCGCGGCGTTCGCTGGTTTTCATCGCAGAAGCGTGTGATGGGGATCCCCTTGACCAACTCCATGACGAAGTACGGACGGCCGGACTCGGTCGTGCCGGCGTCGAAGACCTTGGCGATATTGGGGTGGTCCATCAGCGCCAGCGCCTGGCGTTCGGCCTCGAAACGGGCGATCACCTGCTTCGAGTCCATGCCGGGCTTGATGACCTTCAGTGCGACCCTGCGGCGGAGAGGCTGCTGCTGTTCGGCCATGAAGACGACACCGAAGCCGCCCTCGCCAATCTGTTCCAGCAGTTTGTACGGACCGATGACGGTGCCGGGTCGCTCGCTGATCGGCTGATCGACGGTGGCGGCCGAAGCGGCAGCAGGAGATTCCAGGAAGCTGCCCAGCTGGTCGTGCTCGCGCAGCAACACCTCGACCTGTTGGCGCAGGTCCGCGTTGCTGCCACACGCTTCCTGGAGAAACACAGAACGGTCGGCGGCATTCTGCCTCTGGAGGGCGGCGATAAAGACATCTCGCTCGTTCATGGCACGGCACCCTTGAGAATGGAAAGCGAAGAACCGCTATTCCTCAGTGCGTAATCCGGGAACCAACTCTGCAAGAAAAATCAGGAAGTGGGGAAGAAGAGTCAGTCCGGACGTATCTGCCGGTGGAGCCACGACCGGGCGTAAGCCCAGATGCTGTGGGCTGACCGCACGGACATGCCCAGTGCTTCGGCGGCTTCACGCATGTTCAACCCGGCGAAAAAGCGGAGTCGAACCAGATTGGCGGCGACCGGGTCGATGCGCGCCAGGTGCTCGAGTGCATCATGGACGGCGAGCACTTCTTCGTCCGGTTCGGGAGCAGCGATGGCCGATTCCTGCAATTCCTCTCGGCCAGCCTGGCCACCTCGTTTGGCGGCCTTTCGCCGACGTGCCTGCTCCACCAGAATGCGCCGCATGGCCTCGGCCGCGGCGGCGAAGAAATGGCCACGGCTGTTCCACTGCGGGGCCTTGTCCGCGCCCACCAGCCGCAGGTACGCCTCATGGACCAGGGCCGTGGCCTGGAGCGTCTGGCCAGGCTTCTCCTGGGCGAGTTTCTGCGTCGCCAGTTGGCGCAGCTCCTGGTACACCAGCGGCAAGAGCTGGTCCGCGGCGTGGGCGTCGCCTTGCTCGATGGCGTGTAAGATCCGGGTGACCTCGCTCATAAGCCGTGAAGATAACCGCCCGGGTGATGCGCCGCAAGCGGGCTGATCAAGGTGGCTTTGGTCTTGCTGGGCATTGCGATCGCGATCGCCTGCGATGTGATGGGAAAAGTGGAGTTCAAACACCCGCTGGGTCTGTCAGCGCTGGGCATGGTAGCGTTCTTCGCCGGTTGGCGGTGGCAGCAGGCAGCACGACCGCGTTAGGGCTTCGGCTACTGCACAATCCCTTCCGGCGTGGTTTGCCCGTGGAATTGACTCTTGTTCTCGAAGGGAATGCCTTTGACTTCTTCCACGATGAGTTGAGCAATGGGCATTCCGGGCCGGAGGATGAACGGCACCGGCCCCAGGTTGATGATCTCCAGAGTGAGCGGCCCTTCGAACCCCGGATGCACCGTTGGCGCGGTGAAGTGAACGAGCACGCCACAGCGGGCCCGACTGCTCTTGCCCTCCACGCGCGCGGCCAAACAGAGACCGAGATCGGGACGAATGGGCAGTGCGACGAACTCGCGCGTCTGCCCCAGGATGAATTGATTGCGCTGCAAAGGGAAACCGTCCTGTTCGTTGATGGTACGCTTTTTCGAATTGCGTGCGATGAAGTCAGCCAACTTGCCCGGTTGCATCAAGTCATACGAATAGGGGCCTGGCTCGGGAATCGAGAGCTCAGAGCCCAGAGTCAAATCGACGGAATGCGTAGCGTAGGGACATTCCATTCCTTCACGGGGCCGTCTTGGCTGGGGCTCCGGCCGAATCACCAAGCGCCCCGAGTCGAGAGCGGCCTGGATCTCGACGTTACAGAGGATCATGAGCTACCTGCGACTTTGGCGGAAGGAGCTCCGGCACGTAGTTGACTCGTTGTCACCGTTACAAACTGGCCGTTTTCTAGTGTCGACCGGGGAAGGCGGACCACGACCAAATTCCCCTTCTGGTCCCAAACTTCCACGCGGAGCCACCCCTGTACAGGCTGCTGTGCGGTAGGCGCCGGATCGCATTCCACATATTCGTGCGGCACAAACAAGGAAAATCCGGTGCCATCGGAGTGCTGGCCTGAAACAGCGTACTCCGAACTGAATTGTCCGGGCGTGATCGTGCAACTCAGCCAATTGGCCATCGCCCCAACTCCTCGAGAGCGAATAGACATCGAGTGAACGCCTGTACCATAATGCAATACGTGCGCGAAAACAAGCCCATCTGCATCGGAGTCGGCATCCAGATGGCGTTTCTTGAAGCGTCGACGTCTCTTGGTAGTTGGATGGACCGGCGATTCGGTAAGCCTGCTCCGGGGTGTGCCTGCTCCGATTGACCATTACGCGCATCCTATTCCAAGAAATCTTCGCGCAGTTGCGAAAGCATTACAAGAGGCTGCCCGCGCTCTCCAGGACGTGACCACCCCGATCCCATAGATTTGCCTGAGCGCGATGCCTGGTCGGGTCCATCGCCTCTGGGCAAGAAGCACAGGTCCGGACCCGACGCCATGGAACAATTCTCGGAGGTCTTCTCATGAAGGTTGCGTTTCGTTTGCTCTTTCCCCTGCTGGCCCTGGCCGGCCTCGTGGGACAAGCCTGGGCGGATCTGCCGCCGCTCATCCCGCGCGAAACCCTCTTCGGCAATCCGGAAAGGCTCAGCCCGTCCCTTTCGCCCGACGGCAAACGCCTGGCCTGGATCGCCCCCGACGCGAAGAACGTGCTCCAGGTCTGGGTCAAGACGATCGGGCAGACCGACGACAAGATCGTCACCGCCGACAAGAAGCGCGGCATCCGCCAGTTCCTCTGGGCCCAGAACAGCCAGGCCCTGCTCTACCTTCAGGACACCGATGGCGACGAAAACTGGCACATCTATGGAGTCGATCTGGCGTCCGGACAAGTCCGTGATTTCACGCCCCAGAAGGAAGTCCAGGCACGGATCACGGCCGTCGATCCCAACTTCCCCGACGAGATCTTGATCTCGCTCAACGTCCGCGACAAGCGCCTGCACGATGTCTACCGCCTCAAGGTGAACACCGGTGCGCTGACGCTGGACACGCAAAACCCCGGTGACGTGGCCGACTTCATCGCCGACGCCAAGCTCCAGATTCGCGCCGCCCAGATCGTCACACCCGAGGGTGGCACCGAGATTCGCATCCGCGACGATGGGAAATCCCCCTGGAAGACCTGGATGAAAGTCGGCCCCGAGGAGATCCTCAACTTTCTCGGCTTCACGGCCGATGGTCAAGCCGCCACGTTGCGCTCCTCGGTCGGCAATGACACGGCCCGCATCGTGGAGCGGAACATCGCCACGGGCGCGGAGAAAGTGCTCGCCGCTTCCGCAGAAGTGGACGCCGATAATGTGCTGATCCATCCTACCAAGCATATCGTACAGGCAGTCGCGTTCACGCCGGGGCGACGGCACTGGACGGTCATCGATCCGTCCGTGAAGAAGGACTTCGAGGGGATCGCCAAGCTCCACGACGGCGATTTTGCCGTGAATAACCGCAATCAGGCGGATACCACCTGGCTCGTCTCTTTTGTCTCGGATCGTGGTCCGATTCGGTACTATACCTGGGACCGCACGGCGCAGCAGGGCACCTTCCTGTTCGTCCACCAGCCGAAGCTCGAAGGCCTGACGCTCGCCCCCATGAAACCGCTCGTGATCCCGAGCCGCGATGGGCTGCCGCAGCACGCCTACTTGACCCTGCCCGCCGGCATCCCCGCCAAGAATCTGCCGCTGATCCTGGCTGTCCATGGCGGTCCGTGGGCACGCGACACCTGGGGCCAGAACCCCACGGCACAGTGGTTTGCCAATCGGGGGTACGCCTGTCTCCAGGTGAACTACCGCGGCTCCACCGGCTATGGCAAGAAGTTCCTCAACGCCGGCAATCGCCAGTGGGGCCTCAAGATGCACGATGACCTCATCGACACGGTCCACTGGGCCATCCAACAAGGGATTGCCGACCCAAAAAAAGTGGCGATCTTCGGTGGTTCCTATGGCGGTTATGCGGCGCTGGCCGGAGTTACCTTTACGCCGGAGGTCTTCGCGTGTGCCGTGGACCTCGTCGGCCCGTCCAACCTGAAGACCTTGCTCGCGACGGTCCCGCCGTACTGGAAGCCGATGCGGTCGCTGTTTGACTTCCGCATGGGGAACATCGACGATCCGAAAGACGCCGAGCTAATTCGCAACGCGTCGCCGCTCTTCAAGGCAGACAAGATCGTGCGGCCGCTGCTGATCGGTCAGGGGGCCAACGACCCGCGCGTCAAGCAGGCCGAGTCCGAGCAGATCGTGTCGGCCATCGAGAAGAATGCCGGCAAGGTGACCTACGTTCTGTATACCGATGAGGGCCACGGCTTCGCCCGTCCGGAAAACCGCATCGACTTCAACGCCCGCGCCGAGGCTTTCCTGGCTGAATACCTCGGCGGACGGGTCGAGCCGATGACGGGAGACCGCTATCCGGGATCGTCGGCAGTGGTCAAAGTCATCGGAAAATGAGCAGGGCCGCGGTGCCCGACAGGCATCCGTTTGGCCGCGAATCGCGGGCGCCGCCCCGGCCCGAGGCTCGCGGCCAAACTTTTCTCGGCAAGATTCTGCTGCTCTCAGCGAATAAAGCAGTGTCTTTTACCGTGTCCAGGGAGCGGCCAAGGGCGCGGGCAAGAATAAGTTCGTCCTTGACCCATGGATGTCCTGCCAAGGGTGGCACGCCCTGAG
>JBGQLF010000876.1:0-5301 GCA_041499985.1 Gemmataceae bacterium | reverse complement strand
CCACGGGATCGACAACCCGGCCGATGAGTGCATCGCCGACCGGCACGCGCAGCAATTCCCCGGTCGTGCGCACCTCGTCGCCTTCGGCAATCTCCAGGTATTGACCAAGGATGATGACGCCGACGGAAGTCTCTTCCAGGTTGAACGCCAGGCCGCGGACTCCAGTGCGCGTGAATTCCACCATCTCGCCGGACATGACGCCGGAAAGGCCATAGATCCGGGCAATGCCATCGCCCACTTCCAGAACCCGGCCCACTTCGCGCGCGTCGATCTTGGAGCGGTACTGGTCAATCTCGGTCTGGAGAACTGAAACGATCTCGTCCGCTTTGAATCTCATGACTGCTTCTCGCGATGATTTGGTTCCGGATGGTTTCGAGCTGCGTGCGGATCGAGGCGTCGTAGAGCCAATCGCCGACCCGCACCACCAGCCCGCCGAGTAGATCGGGATCGATCTTGCTTTCCAGCATCGGCTCCCGGTGGAAGGTTTCCCGCAATTCCTGTTGCAACCGGTTCCGTTGGTCCTCGGGCAGCGGCACGGCGCTGCGCACTTCGACCCGCATACGCCCGGCACGGCGATCATACAATTCCTTGTAGGCCCGTGCGATCGGCCGGAGTAGATCGAGGCGTTCGTGGTTGCTCAGCACCAAAAGGAAGTTGACAAAGATCTCGCTGCCCCGATTCGCGAACGCCTTTTGCAGGACCTCGGCCTTGCGATTCCGGCCGATCGCCCCGCTGGCCAGGAACGCCTCGAACTGCCCGGCCGTCCGAAAGATGTCCTGAATCAGAGACTCCAGTTCCTCGAGCGTCTCCTGCGCCCGGCCTTGCTTCTGGGCGGCGTTCAGCAGCGCCTCGGCGTAGACTTTGGCCACGCGCTGGCCGCCCACGTCCACGGTCGTTGACGAATTCTGCTCACCGTTCTGGGTCATGGTTAAATGCTTGCTACCTGGCGCTGTCGTTCGTTGCCGGCCTGGCGCAGCTCCGCCAAGGCCTCATCAATTAACCGGCGATGATCGTCCTGCGTCAGCTCCCGGCGGATTGCCTTGGCGGAGACCAGTGTCGCCAGCTGGGCGGTCTGGTTCCAGATCTCTTGCAGAGCCTGGTCGCGCGCAAGCCCGATCTCACGCCGCAAGCGCTCGCGCTCCGATTGGATCTCGCCACGGGCCTTGGCGACCATCTCCTCAGTGGTGCGCTGGGCGTTGCGATGGGCCTCGTCGAGAATGTCCCGGACCTTTTCGTGGGCCTTGTTCATTTCCCCCTGCAACTGCTCGCGCAAACGCTGCGCCTCCTCGCGGGCGCGGTGGGCCTCCTCGATCGCGCTTCGGATGCTCTCCTCGCGGTTGCGCAGTCCCTCGAGCATCGGCTTCCAAGCGGCTTTGCGTAAAATGAGCAACAACAGGCTGAAGACGACCAGCGTCCACAGTCCCAGCTCCCACCGGAGCGCCATCACGTTGACGGGCCGATCTTTCAGGCTCAGCTCCACCACCTCGCCACGGCGAAGGAGATCAGTGAGCGCCTTGACATCGGTGTCCTTGCTCAGGTCGAAATCCGTCTCCTCTTCTTTGCCTTCCGCCTCGATGGTGGCAGTGTACTTCGGAGGGTGTTCGGACGCGGCATGGGACCCAGGCTTATCCTGCGCCCGCGCCAGAGCGGCGACGCCCAGCACCATGAACCCAGAGAGGAATAGGTAGCCAGTCACAAGCAGAACACGATGCATGGGGACCTCAGGTTTCTCCTTCACCGGAGCGGACGCTCGGGTCTTCGCCTCAAGCCTTGAAGGCCATGATGATGCAGACAATGAGACTGAAGAACGTAGCGCCTTCGAGCAAGGCAGCGATGATCAGCATATTAGTGCCGACTTGGCCCGCGACCTCGGGTTGGCGCGCCATGCTTTCCAGAGCCGCGGCGCCGATACGGCCAAACCCGATGCCGGCGCCGATGAGCGTGCCGGCGGCGCCGATCCCGGCGGCGATGGCGCTGCCATAGAAGGCGCCGCTGCCGATGTCGGCCGCCAGCAGCGGGCTGCCGCTGGCCAGCACCGAGACCACCGCCAGACCTGCCCAAGTCAACATTTTGCCATTCATGGGATCGCTTTCTCCTGCACTATGGGTAGCAGCACAACACTTGTCTCCGTCCATCGACTTCCCGTCGCCCGCCCCGGACCGTCCTCCGGGGAAAGCGTATGATCCACCGCCCTGGGTCAATGGTGCGGGTGCAAAGCGGAACCGAGAAAAATCGCCGTCAAGAACGTAAAGATGAACGCTTGCAGGAAAGCCACGAACAATTCCAACAGACTCAGGGCCGTCACCCCCACCACACTGGCGAGGGTAATGGGCCAAAACAGATAAACCGCTGCGTCCCTGGCCATGACGATGAACAACAGAATAACCGCCAACACGGCATGCCCGCCCAACATGTTGGCGAACAAACGCACGGCCAACACAAATGCCTTGATGAAGTGACCCATGAGCTCGATGGCCACGATCATCGGGATCAAGATGTAACCCATGCCATACGGCACGTGGGCATGAGGCACATGAGATTTCAAATACGGACCCACTCCCAACTTGGCAACCGCGCTGCCATGAATGGCGAAGAAACTGCACACGGCCAGTGCGGCGGTCACGCTCAGGCTGGCGGTCGGCGACGCCAGGTACGGAAACATCCCCAGCAGATTGCAAAAGAGGACGAAGAGAAAGATCGTCCACAGGAAGGGCACAAAGCGGTCTGCGTCGTGCTCGCCGATCGAAGGTTTGGCGACGCGGTCGCGGATGAAGGTCAGAAGACTCTCGAAAGCATTCCAGAATAGCCCCTTGGGCGGATCGCCCTTCTGCGCTCGCCGCGCCAGGGGAACAAAAATCGCCACGATCAGCCCGGCAGCAATCAGCTCCAAGACCATGAATTTGGTGATCTGGAACGGCCCGATTCGGATCAGGCGAAACTCCCAGCCCAGCGTCTCCAGGAAGCCCCAGCGGGGCTGATCCATCACATGGTCGAAAGGACTGGCCGCCATCGTGTCTCCGTTTTAGGGATTGCCCGGCGTGGGGCGCGCCGCGATCAGGAGCACCATCTCCCAGGTCAAGGTGAACAAATAGAACACCAGGAGCCAGATCCAGAATGCCTGCTGTTCGAAGTAAGGCGACGAGAGGTACAAAAGCAAGCCGATGCCCAGGACGACCGCCATGCGCAACCCGGTCCCCCCCAGGACAGCCAGCAACTGCTCACTGGGGGACCGCAGCGCCGCCCGCCGAGCCCACACCAGCGTCACGCCAGTAGGAACCAGGCAAGTGACCATGGCCACGGCGCTGTAGACCACGCCCGGCCAATCGCCCAGAGCGCGTGCCGGGTAGACCACGAGCAACCAGAAGGCCAAGGTGCCGCCGAGCAACAGCCCCAGGTGTTTGTTCACATCGCATCCCGCGAGTGTTTGGAGGAACCAGCATCATCGCGCCGGTTCGCCAGCATATACAAGTGCCCCACTCCCGCGATCAGGCCGAACAGGGCACCCACGATAGCACCCCACGGCGCCCAATTGAGATAGTAGTCCAGGACAATGCCGAGCCCCACGGGGGCCGCCATTTCCAGACCAACTTGGGCGAGGGTGTGGTAGCGCTCCAGATCCTTGGGATTCGGTGGCTCCGCCGGCATTGCCGCCTTCCTCTCCCGGAACCGTGGCTACTTCGCAACTACAACTATGGATGCTTGGAGCGCCTCGGCTGCGCCGTGCGATGGGTATTGTCAGAAGCGGCCCTGGAAAGTCAACAGGGGCTTGTGTACTTTTTCACAATGTCACTCCGTCGGGAATCTGGCCAGCCGGCAAAGTGAGTTTCCGGCTCGCCGAAGGCAGAAGTGCACCGGTTCAACGTCCTTGGCGAGCAACCAGCAAGACGCTCATGCGGGTAAAGTCACGGCGTGCGAGCGGTTCACAATCGGGGGGGATGAGGGCTTGGGCCAGCCGCAGGCGCGCTCGCAGATCGCGTTCGCCCAGGACCAGCCAGATGCGGTCCGCGGATTCTCCGGCTAAGTTCCGCACATCCCGTACGGGCTTGCCAGAGTGCCGGAAATAGTAAAGGCTCTCCCAGTTGTTCACCGCCACAAGATCGGACGGCTGGCCCTCGGCCCGGACATAGGCGGCGGCCCGGGCACTATCCGCTCGGGGCCACGGATCGACCACGCGATAGAAGGCGAGGCCGATCGGCAGGAGCAAGAAGAGGCCGACCACGGCCGTGCCAAAACGAGAGCGCGGCCGCAACCAGTTGAGCACGTGGGGCACACTCTCGGCGAGGACGAGCACCAGTCCGGGTATCAAGAACACCAGCACGCGCGTGCCGCCGTAGGGATACGCTTTCAGCCACGAAGCGACGTAAGCCAAGGCGAGTGGCAGCCCCAAGAACACCACCAGGGCCCGCTCGCCGCGGCGCCACAGGCAAACGGCTCCCACGATCGCCAGGCCGGTCAGGCCGGCGCCCGCCGGTTCGAAGCAATAGCGAAATATCTCCAAAGTGGAAAGAATCGTCCACACCGGCACCTGCCAGGGCTGCTGCCAGGGCGGAAACGAATCCTGCCAACAGTCGACGATCATGGCACAGCGCTGGGCACCCATCGGACCTAACAACAAGAGTCCAAAGGAGCCCATCACCGCCAGTACCAGGACACCATAACCGAGATAGGCTTTCGCCGTCCCACAGCGCCAAACAGCTGGGAGCAGGGCGATCAGAAGAGCGCCGTAAAGAAAGCAGCCCGGGTAGACCAAACCGAGGATCAGGGGAGCTAGCCCAGCATAGATTCCGAGTTGGCGGGGGAGCGGCCAGGAGCGTAGTCCCACAAGGAGCCCGAGGAGCACACTCGCCGCCAGGACATCCATCGCGTAGGGTTTGGCTTCGCAGGCGTGCCAGAGCAGGTGATCCGAGCAGGCGAAAAGGGCTACCGCCCAGGGGACCGCCTCCGGACGGAGCACCCTCCGTGCCACGGCAACCAGCAGGAGCAGGGCGGCGCAGCTCGCCAGGAATGGCATTAGGCGCAAGGCATGAGTACTTTCGCCCAGTGTCAGAGCCACAGCGCGCTCTAGCCACAAGAAGAGCGGTGGAGCTGCCTCCGCGAACAGCAGAGGACCGAGCAGTTCGTGGAATCCCTTCGCAAGAACATTCAGCACCAGCGCCGCCTCGTCGTGCCACATGGCAGGATTCCGGGCGTAGTGATAGAACCGTAGAGCCAATCCCAGAGCAACCAGACATGTCGTCCAGGGGATCGGCTTGCGCGGCCTGGGTAGACGCCACGGCATGCGGGGGCCTCCTCCTCGTGGTG
>JBGQLF010000875.1:0-5306 GCA_041499985.1 Gemmataceae bacterium | reverse complement strand
GCCTGCGGCTCGTGGTCCCAGTAACAGGCCTGCCAGGACCACGGGTTGCCTGGCGCCGCGGCTTTCGGAACGACCACGACGCACCGCCGCTGCCCCTTCACCTGGGCCTTGACGGCGTTCTTTTCATCCGGGGCGACTTTGTAGGGTTTTATGGTTAGGTTCGTTTCGTCCATCAGGAAATCGTAACGGTCGAACCCATGCCAGCTGGTCTTCTCGTTGCCAAACGTTGGAGGCTCGCCGGCGGCCGATGATGGTGGCGCCATCCCGAGCGCCGCCGTGACGAGGACGACCAAAAGATTCTGTGTCGCGGATTTCATCGTCGTTTTCTCCCGCCTGCACATTCCGAGAAGACCATGAACCCTTGCAACCTCAGCTGAACAGCTCAGTAAGGACGCGGCCTTCGCTGATCTGGTGCGGCCGTCCGTCCATGCCGTAGACGACCGTGTCGGGGCTGTAACCGAGGGCCTCGTATATGGTGGCGATGAACGCGCTGACGTGGACTGGGCGGTCGGCTGGCTCGGCCCCGTTGCGGTCCGACGCCCCGTAGACTTGACCGCCGCGGACGCCGCCCCCGGCCAGCACGGTGCTATAGACGTTGCCCCAGTGGTCGCGGCCGGCGTTCGCGTTGATCTTGGGTGTCCGGCCGAACTCCCCAGTCCACACCACGAGTGTCTCGCCCAACAACCCGCGCTCATCCAGGTCTTCCAGCAGCGCCGCGAAGGCCCGATCGACCGGCGGCAGGAGCAGGTCCTTCATCTTCTTGAAATGGTGGTTGTGCGTATCGAAGTTCGCCTCGGAGTGGAAGGGCGTGGGTGGGTCGGGCATCCAGGTCACGGTCACCAGGCCGACGCCTGCCTCGATCAGTCGGCGGGCCACCAGGCAGCTGCGGCCGAAGCGGGTGTTCCCGTAGCGCTCGCGCGTCGCCGGCTTCTCCTCGTCCAGGATAAAGGCCTTCCACGCCGACTGGGAGCTGAGGAGGTCTCGGGCACGATCCCGGTGCAGGGAATAGGCGTCGCTGGGCGGGGCGTGAAGGACGGCCTCCTGCGCCTCGACCTGTTGCAAAAGCCGGAAGCGGTCCGCACGCCGCTCCCGCCCCATGTCCCGGTCCGGGACGTACACCGGCGGCAGCGTTCCTGGTGTCCAGTTCTCGTCGATGAGCATCAACGGGTCGTAGCGCGGCCCCAGCAGGCCCGCGTGCTGCCCTGCCCACTGGAAGGTGTTCTGGTCACCGATCCGCGCCGGCAGCTGCACGGAGCCGGGGAGTCCGTTGCGGTCGCCATGCAGTTGCCGGATGACGCCGCTGAGGCTCGGGGGGTCCATCCGTGAGGGCTTGGGCTCGCCGGCCGTGAAACGTGGCATGTGCCGCCGGCCGGTCAGGTTGAGGTGCGTGCCGATGCCGTGGATGGGCACGTTATGCCAGGTCGAGCGGAGGATGGCGTAGCGGTGGGCATTCTGGGCCATCCGGGGCATGAGTTCGCAGACGCGGATACCGGGCACGCTTGTGGGAATGGGTCCAAACTCGCCGCGCACCTCGGCCACTGCTTCTGGCTTGGGGTCAAATGTCTCGTGCTGAGCAGGTCCCCCCGTCGCGTACAGAAGGATACAGTGCTTGGCCCGGGATCCCTCCGCCTTCGCGCGGCCGGCAGCCTGGGCGGTTTTCTGACTCCAGAGCAGCCCGGGCAGGTGGAGTCCCAACGCCGCAATACTCCCGGCCCGCAGGAACGTCCGCCGATCAAGCCCGACATTCATGGGTGTCTCCTGTGCGCTTGCGCTCGCAGCCGGCAAACTTGGGCGGGGTGGCGAACGGGGTGGGATGGTTCGGGCGGGGCCGCGTGGGGGCCTGTCTCACGAGATGCCAACCCGGCTGCAAAAGTGCCGTCTGCTTACCCCGGCGAAGCAGCGCGCAGAATGTATCTTTCCCGGCAACTCTTGGAAGCCGATCTTTCCGAGATGAGCGCTTCCTGGGGTATCGTTCTCGGCACAAGACCGGATTCTATCCCACCGGAGGACGGCTGCAATGATTTTCCCCACCGGCCGCCGCACTACGTTGCGAGGAGAGCCCTGTTCAATAACAGCCTCTTCGCCCATCCCGGTTGGCAATTTGTATATCCCAGGAGCAACCACTTCGCTCCTGGCCCCTTGGAAAGAGTTAGGTCAGGCGCATTGCCGGGGGATGCTAGGCTTCTCCCTACCGATCTTTCACAGATGGACGCCCCCTGGGGCCTCGGCTGCCACTTCAGCGGCTGAGGATACGCCCGCGGAGGAACGGTTGCAACGATTTTCCCCCAAAACAGTGCCACAGTGCCACAGGTACTTATCCCGTCGCGGCTTGAGCCCTCCGCACAAGACGCCTCTCCTTTGCTCATCCTCCGCAATCGGCCCGAGCGGCGCGCCACGGACGCACGGCGACGACGTTCGGACCGCTTTGTCAAACCTGGCGAACCTCACCCCGAGGCACACGCCAGCCGCAGCCGCCCGATCCGCTCCAGAAGCGCCGCGAACAGCTTGCGGGGCACCGCGACCTCGGCCAGCTGGAAGACGACGTACCTGGCGTGCGTCACCACCTTCGCCCCGATCTTGACCAGCTTCTCGCGCAAGGTGGTCAAGTTCCAGCTGCGGATCGACCGCGGCAGCGCCAACTGCCGTAGCGAGTTCGCCAGGTTGTACGCCAAGGCGAACAACTGCAAGCGCGCCTCGTTGTCCTTGAACCGCCAGCACGATAGCTTCGTCCACTTCACCGCATTCTTCCCTTCTTTTATCCATTGCTCCGCCGTACCCCGCCGGTTGTAGAAGCGGACGACCTTCTTCGCGCGCCACTTCAGGTTGGTGACGATGAAGCCGACGCGGGGGAACAACTCACCGGCGTGCCACGCGATCTTGACAGGGATTCAAGTAAAACGGGCTCGGCTCTCCGGCTGGATGCTCGCCGGCAGCCGGATCGTGAGGGGATGGGCCGTATGGAGGTGAGGAACTCTCGGGAAGCGCCGGGCCGCCAGGGGGTAGGAAGGGCGACCCGGACCGCCACGCACACCGAAGCACTCCGCCACGACGGGTCATGCGGGATGCCAGGGCGGAGGGAGCGGAGAGCTCGGACCTCTGGGCCTCTACCTCTATAACTGCGCGCGGGGGCTTATTCCTCGCAGCGGTGGAAAAGATCATTTGAAAAAAAGTGGCCGCGAGTCCGTGGGGCCAAAACCTGGGTAGTCTCTGCAAAATGGGCAACCTCAGGAGGGGCTTGACATGGTTGCTTTCCAGGAGGTTATATGGGTTTATATATAATCAATACCGAGAAAGTGGCCGCGTCAAGGCCCGCGCACGGCACCCAAATTCCATACCTTCCCCAGTCTTGCTGCACACAGCCTCGCCGGGCAAGCGTGGCTGACCCCTACCGACTCGTCCGGCCGGACCAGCCGGCAAGGGTCCGCGGTCCCGCCAGGTTTGCCACTCTGGAAAAAATGCCTGCGGATGGAGATCCGAGGAGGTGGGAGCAAAGCCTCCTGGATTGCGTTGCGTTCCGCTGCCACCCAATGCGTTGCGGGGCCCCCGGAGGGGTTGCAGAACGCAATCCATCCCGGCCTGGCTACCGCTCCGGGGCCTTGCTTGCACTCGAACCCGAAGAATCGAAGCAGAAACGGTCAAGTCCCAGACTTGCAGCTGGAGACGGTCCCGCCCCCTTCCGCCCACGCCCTGTATCGGTGCCGCACACCTACGAATGCAGCGACGTCCCACGGCGGTCGGCGTCCTGGTCCACAGGCTCGTCGACTTGGTTCGCGCCCTCGGTCCCTTCGAGTGCCATCTTCAGTTGCAGGAAACGGAGCAGATCCTTGAGGCTGACGATGCCCACCAGGCGGTCACCATCGAGGACGAGCAGCCGGCTCGAGCCGGTGCGTTGCATCTTGCTCAGCGCGTCCAGCGCATCGGCGTCGGGGGGAATGCTGATCGCCTGCAAGTCATGGCGCATCACTTCGGCGACGGTGTGCCGTTCCCACTCCTGTCGGGGATACTGCGCCAGGACTCGGGTACTGATGACCCCTTCGAGATGGCCGTTCGAGGCTACCGGAAAGGTCTTGCGATGATGCCGGTACACGTAATCTTCCACCCAGTGACGCAAGTCCAGAGTCGGCGGCACCACAATCGGCTCCGGGTTCATGAAGTGGCGTACCGGTTCGCCTTGCAGCGCCTGCCGCACCAGCACCTGCTGGTAACTGCCCTTGGCGGCATTGTTCAGAAACAGGCCAATCAGGCCGCTCCAGACTCCGGCGACCCAATTGCCACCGAAGAACTGCACGATGCCCCAGGCAATGAGCAACCAGGCGAAGGCCTGACCAAGCGACGAGGCCCAGTAGGTGGCCCGACGCAGATTGCCAGTGAAGCCCCACAGGATCGAGCGGAAGACGCGACCGCCGTCGAGCGGAAAAGCGGGGATCAGGTTGAACACCAGAACCGTCAGGTTGATGACGAACAGGTAACTGAAGGCCAGCACGGCCACAGCAGCCCAACCACCTTGTTCGCCCAGTTGCGCCAGAAGCCAGCACACGCCGGCCAGCACCGCACTGACAATCGGTCCGGCAATGGCCACCAGAAACTCGCTCTTGGCGGAAGTCGGCTCGCTGCCCAGCTCCGCGACGCCGCCGAATAGGAACAAGGTGATGCCACGGACCGGCACGCCGTAGGTCCGCGCGACCAGGGCGTGGCCCATCTCATGCAGGACGATGCAGACAAAAAAGCTCACGGCTGTCACCAGGCCCGTCAACCAATAAACGGCGGGATCCAGGTCGGGAAGCGTCGCCCGAAAACGATCGGTCAGGGTGAGCGTCAACAGGGCCAGGATAATGAGCCAGCTGGCATCCACGTAAATCGGAATGCCAAACAGGTGAAAGAGCCGCCAGCGTGTCGTCAACATGATCCACCTCCTTCAGTGCAAGTGCTGCATGCGAGAGATGGATAAGCAAATCGTATGCCGTTGTGGTGTCCTTACCGGCCCAGGGGGAGGCATTCATCGTCACGAGCAAACCAAGCGACCAGCCGCGCCAACACATGGTCTGCCCGCACGCGCAACTCCTCGGCCCGCTGCCGGCCGAGCTGCTCCTGGACCCAAGCGTACCCCGCGGACAGGCCCGAACAGCGCTGCCGGTTGTGCGCGTCCGTGGCTAACACCACCTCGGCGTAGGCCCGCAGCAACTGCTCCCCAGACGATTGCGGCGCCGACCCATGATCGACGCACGGCAGAATGTGACAGTGCAGGTCCAGCATGATCCCTCCGCGCCGCCGGACGCCCAGGAGATGCCAACCACGGCCCCGATGCT
>JBGQLF010000874.1:0-5316 GCA_041499985.1 Gemmataceae bacterium | reverse complement strand
TAACACCACGCCGACGAGCACGGCCCTGAGGCGAGAAACCGCTTGCATCGCACCACCAGGCCGCGCTGCGCCCACGACGCAAGAACTGGGTTTTTGAGAAGCTACGAAGAACGAACCCAGGTAACTTCAACCAAACGGTTTGCCAGGTCGATGGTATAGGTCAGAACCAGGGGAGGTACATCGATGCTATACAACCCTTCCGAGAGATGCCGGCCGTATTTGATCGGATCACGAGACAATAGTTGGTCGGCCTGCGCCTGGGCTATGGTGACGGCTGGCGGAGCGCTCGCCCGGAGCCAAATGCGGGCGAGTTCGTCCTCTGCTGCCGGCTCCCATTCGACCCGGAATGGATTCATACTTGTTCACCGGCCCGCATTCGCCGCAGCAAGTCAAGCAGCTTCGGCTCATCCATTCCTTCTGCCTGGCGGATCTCCCCAAGGCGGCGGAGGTGTCCCTGGACCTGGTCCGAGGGAACACGTGGCCCGCCAAGGTTACGGGAACGTTTCGATTGTTCGATGGCTTCGATGTCTTCAGGTTGGAGGGGGCTGAGGTGTGCTACGGTTCGCCCCTGTTCATCGCGCACTTCGACCGGCTCACCGGCTTGCAGAACGACGTGCGCCTGTTCGGCAGTCAGTACGATGTGTCGCATGATCGCTTCGACCTCCTTCTTTACGCAGTTTACCCGCTCCATCGCCTGACAGCAATGCGGACGATCGCATCCCCAGTCCGGCAACTCCGCCGCGATTTTCTCCCGATCGCGTCGCAGTTGCTCCAACAGTTTCGGAGAGGTGTTTGCTCGTGGCCATTGGTCGCCGGGCGGTGTTCTTGCCCGCTCCGCTTATGACGGGCTCGGCACGAACTGAAGGGCCCAGGGGACATCTTCCGAACTCAAGGCGGGCTGTGGAGGCCCCTCGTAGATATAGTTGGCGTAGCGTGCGACATCGTACACATGGTGCAGCGCCGCTTGCAGGGCGAGCGTGGCGTCGGCATCCGGTTGACGCAGTGGGATGGGGACAAGCGGCAACGGATCTGACAATTGGATGGGCCAAAAGTCTGCCTGAGGACGTTTCTCCATGCGACTCACCATGACGTAATACGCGCACCCAGGTAGTGCGGTCGCGAAGGGCATGCGTGGGCCGCCCCGCAAGAGATCGATTTCCACCAGATGGGCCGAACTGGCCAGCAGGCGCCCGCGCTTGGCCAGGTATTGCTCGCGGTCGGGGCCACTGTACTTGTTTGCGGGGCTCAGCAGCTCGATCACGGTTACCAGGCGCCGGTCGCGGCGATCGCGGATCTCCAGGAACGAAAGTCCTTCCACGTCCACGGAGGGAAGCACCACCTGGGCCGGAGCGTTTGCCGGTGCGGTCGCGGTGGCTGTGTCCTGCGGAGCGAACCGTTGCCCGGAGGCCACGAAGACATCACCGCGCCCCAGAAAAGTACGCTGCTCGGCGGGCGGTTCGTGGATGTAAATATGTTCGTCGATTTTCACGATGTAGTGGGCGGCGAGCTGTGCCCCGATAATCTCGGCTAAATGGGGCAGGAAGCGCTCGTGAAAATCGTGCCAGACATCATCCTGTTCCAGGTAGGGATTCATTCCTGGGAATGGCGAAGGCATTGTCACTTCTCCATCGACACCGAAGGCAGCAGGACGTTTCCTTCTGAATTGTACCCGAATTCTTCCTGGCGGTTATCCATCTGGCCGGATTACCCTCTGGGTTTCAGGGTACTGTCTACCTGTTCCGCTTCAGTCCTCCCCGACACGAACATGGACATGAGCAATGGCCCTGAATCCCCGGCGGTCCGTCCGTTCGACACGCACCAGGTAGTGGCCAGGCTTCTCATAGCGATGCACGGTGCGGGCATACCCCTCCTTGGCCAGCTGCACGACGTTGCCATCGCTGTGCACCACGACCTTGGGGCTGCCGTCGCCGAAGTCCCAGATTTCCTCGCCATCCGTGGTGCGGAAAGTGCGCACCTTGAACGTCACCGGATCACCCGGCTTGATGCCAAACGTGGGAGCATAGTTGGCGTGAATCGACGGCGGCAGCTGATCCGGATGCTGTTTGTCGATCACGTTGACGACGGCAAAGTCATAGTCGATTCGGCCGTCGCCATCCGTAATTCTCAGCACCTCGCTGTAGACGCCAGGCTTGGCGTAGGTCCGCTCCACCGTCGGGCCGTTGCCGCTACTGCCATCGCTGAACGTCCAGAGGTACGAGGCGATCTTGCCGCTGCCTGACCAGGAACGGCTACCGTCAAGGGTGACGGGTTGGCCGACGGCTGCCAGCTGATGGGGCCGAGCGACGGCGAGCAGTTTGGGTTGATACTGACGCCGATACGCCTCCCAGAGGAAGGCATAGCCCTCGACGATACCCCACTTACCCGAGGGCTGCCGGCCAGTGATGTCGAAGTGCAGGTGCGACCAGCCGCCGCTACCGCCTTCCTTGCCCAGCAGGCCGATCCGCTGGCCCATCTTGACGCGCTCTCCTGGGCGCACTTCTGGACTGATCGTCTGTAAGTGACTGTAGCGATAATACCAGCCCTGATCATCCAGGAGGTAAATCACATCGTAGCGTGGCGCTACGGGCGTATCTTCGTAACCGGGGAGAACCTCTTTGCTGGCAGAGACCACCAACCCGTTGGTGGCAGCCACCACTTCCACCATCCCTTCGGAGCCGCCGATGTCGAGGCCGTAGTGATAGTAAATGGTGCGGACCAGCGGATTCTCACCGCCATCAACGTGCACCGGCTCATTGGCCATCTGCGTTCCGCTGGCGAACCAGCGCTGCTTGGCGGGGTAGATAAACGTACCCGGCGTCAGTAGCGGCGCGCCAGCCGGCCACAGGCGCAAGCGGGCATCCTTGTCGAGGCCCCAGGGATCGCGGTTGCCCGTATCCCGAGAGCTATTCTGGCGATAGCCCTTGGTGATTGGGCAATCCAGCTGTACATCGCCGACGGTTGTAGTCAAGCGGTAGTTGGCGGACACCAAGCTCACGCGCTGGCCACTTACCTCGACCTGCACTTCCGCCCGCCGCACCGCGTTCCGCAGCTCGTCGCGTGTTTCGCGCAGGTCGAGGAGTTTGACTAGGACCTTTTGGCCGTTGGCCAGCGCGATTTCTTGGGACTCGCCTACGTTTAAGTCGACGGCCCGGACGAGAGGTGTCCGCGTCGGCGGCGGCGGTTGGGCTGACAGCGACACGATTGGGCCGAGGGCTACGAGGGCAGTGAGCAGCAGGTGGCGATACATGGATCGGTTCCTTAAACAGCGGTGCCTGCCCACACGGGAAGGCTTGTCGAGGGTTTCGTGTGGCGCGAACTCGGTACCAGTTAACTGGAACCGCTGACGAAGTTCAACTGTTATCCCAGGGCGACTGGAGCGGCGTTTGAGGCCGTCTTGGGGAAGTGCTACCGGGGGCGGCGTCCTTACGTCAATACGCCGGACTGGTGCGGATCTTCTGTCGCTGAACCTCAGTTTGCAAATGAGCCTTCTGGTGCGGAGTCGCTACCTCCAAGGCTGCCGCATAAACCTGGCCGGAGAAGGACTGTCTGCTGTCCCGCTGAAGCATCGGGATCGTGGCGGCCGTGAACGCTTCGGGAGTCGCGGTGGCAGCCAGGGACGTCAGATAGGCCCTCAGCCATGCCTTCTTGTCCGTCGGGATCATCCAACTGCCCGCCTCCTCGGCGAAGATGATCTCTTTGCCCGAATCCACGGCTTCGACCAACTCGTGGAGCATGACAAAGCAGGCAACGGCCTGCGTGTGCTCCCCCCGGGCGGTCAGCTTCGAAGCGTCCGCGACGAACCGGGCGAAGCGATCGCACCATTCTTCCGTCGCCTCGGGCACGTCCATGAAGTTCTTGGAGTTGACGTTGAACGGCGCGTAGTAGTTCCCAGCCAAGGAATCGCGAGAGAACTGGTCGATCTCGTGCTGCAACTGGTGGCTATCGACCGTTGCTGTCGCCGGCTGGCGGATGGCATCGGTGAACACGGCCCGGCGCTGCTTGGCGTTCATTTCTTGGAAAGCCGCGCGCAGGTAGTCCAGCAGGACGGCCTTTTTCAGTCTCTTGAGGTAGGCGAACACTTCTTGCTCATCCACGGAAGGGACCCTCCAGACGCAGCAGCTCCGGGCCAAACTTGATGGTACCTGGTCCAGGCAGTTCGGGCAATGCGCGGAAGATCTTCGCAAGGGATTCCTTCGCGCCGAGCGGGCACGCAGATAGGATGAAAGGGTCCTTCCATTCCCTGTTGAGGAACTGTCATGGCCAAGAAAGCGACAACCAAGAATCATGCCCGGCTGAGTGCCCTGATCGAAGAGGCGACCGTCGATTGCAATGATGAAAGCGACGCACACATGGGCCTCATGAACATGGTTGAGGAACATGTCGTCTGCCCTTTCAAGGCCAAGGTCCTCGGTGAGGATGTGGATGTAGTCGAACTCCGCAGTCCCGAATCCGGTTTCGGACTCGACGCCGTCTGCCGCTACAAGGACAAGGACTACAAGATCGATATCAACTCCCTCGAATGGCCTAAGCAGAAGCCTAAAGGATTCGAATGGATCGAGGCCTATCGGGCCTGGTGCTCCCAATTGGGTTGATCGTCCCCCTAACCTCGCTTGCCTCCCTGAGGACTGGGTTGGAAGAATAGGCCCGGGAGACAACAGTCGCCGATCCGAAGAGACCCGGCACTCGCCTGATGAGTAGGAAATGACAAAAACGCCGGAGCATGGCGAAAACGAGATCACCGATGAGGCCAAACGAGAGGCTGTGCGCCGCGGCAAACCCATCTGCGACATCCTGAAAGAAATGCTCCGGAAGGCGAAAGTTGCGAAGGACGAGGGACGCGAGCGGAAGATCAAGCGGGGCCAGAAGTTCTTGGGCTGTCGAAACAAGCACAAACGAGGGCAGAAGCCATGAGTCTCTGGTACGCTGCTCATATCATCATGCATGTGAAACGCAAGGACGCCACGGGTGGCAAGATCCCTGTCTGGGAGAATATTGTCCTTCTCAAGGCCGCTTCGGAGGAGGAGGCCTTTGCGAAGGCAACGCAACGGGGCAAGGAAGACGAAGGTGATGATGACGGTACCTTCCGCTGGGAAGGCAAGCCGGCACGATGGCTCTTCGCGGGAGTCCGCAAACTGACTCTATGCGAGGATCCGGAGAAACGACCGGCTGACGGCACGGAGGTTTCCTACACGGAAATGGAAGTCGATTCGGAGCAGGCGTTAGGGAAACTGCTGGAGGGGAAACCGGTCTCCGTGAGATTGAGGGATCCCTTCGCGGAGGTGCCAAGACGCCATGATTCAAGCGTACCAGCAAGAT
>JBGQLF010000873.1:0-5318 GCA_041499985.1 Gemmataceae bacterium | reverse complement strand
CCCCGCCACAATGCTGTTACCCAGAACACAGCCGATCTGAACCATGCCCTGAACGGAGGCACCGGATTTGCTCAACGTGAGAGTACGCGTGTTCTGTTGTAACCGCTTGGCTTTCTCCAGAAGTCTTCCGAGGTTGCGTCAGGTGGGCCGAGTCCTGAGGCTCAACAAAGAAATGCCCCGCGCCGTTCCTGGGACGGTCAACTCTGTTAGCAAAGGGTAAACACCGTGAGCCGCAAGCGAAGGCTAGAGGAGAGTTGCCCTATCGGAGACGACCCGCTCTGGTACAAAGACGCCGTGATTTATGAACTGCCTGTGAAAGCCTTCGCGGATAGCAACAGCGATGGCATCGGCGACTTTCCGGGGCTCAGCACCAAGCTGGATTATCTTCAGGATTTGGGAGTCACGGCCGTGTGGCTCCTGCCGTTCTATCCGTCCCCGTTGCGGGACGACGGCTACGATATTGCGGATTATACGGCGATTCACCCCAGCTACGGAACCTTGGCCGACTTTCGGCTGTTCCTGCGGGAGGCCCATCGGCGTGGCCTGCGCGTGATCACCGAGCTGGTCCTCAATCACACTTCCGACCAGCATCCCTGGTTTCAGCAGGCTCGGCGTTCCCCACCCGGCAGCAGCAAGCGCAATTGGTACGTCTGGAGCGCTAGTCCCGAAAAGTATAAAGAGGCGCGCATCATTTTCAAGGACTTCGAATCTTCCAATTGGACCTGGGACGCGGAGGCCAACGCCTACTACTGGCACCGCTTCTATGCGCACCAGCCCGATTTGAACTACGACAACCCGGCTCTCCACAAGGCGGTTTTTCAGGTGCTCGATTCCTGGCTGAGCCTCGGCATCGATGGGGTGCGGCTGGACGCGATCCCCTACCTCTACGAGCAGGAGGGGACCAACTGCGAGAACTTGCCCCAAACACACGCCTTCCTGCGGGAGTTGCGCCGGCATGTCGATGCCCAGTTCCGCAACCGGATGCTCCTGGCCGAAGCGAATCAGTGGCCCGAAGACGCGGTGGCCTACTTCGGTCAGGGGGACGAGTGCCACATGGCCTTCCATTTTCCGGTCATGCCCCGCCTGTTCATGGCCATCCGCATGGAAGATCGCTTCCCCATCGTGGACATCCTCCAGCAGACGCCGCCGATCCCCGAGACTGGTCAATGGGCGCTGTTCCTCCGCAACCACGATGAGCTGACCCTGGAGATGGTTACCGACGAAGATCGTGACTATATGTATCGCGTTTACGCGCAAGACCCACAGGCCCGGATCAACCTGGGCATTCGCCGGCGTCTCGCTCCTTTGCTGGAGAATCACCGCGGCAAAATCGAGTTGATGAACGGCCTGCTCTTTTCCCTGCCGGGAACGCCGGTCCTCTACTACGGCGATGAGATCGGCATGGGCGATAACATCTACCTGGGTGATCGCAATGGCGTGCGGACGCCGATGCAATGGAACGCCGATCGCAATGCCGGTTTTTCGCGGACAAACCCCCAGCGGCTGTACCTGCCGGTCATCATCGACCCGGCGTATCATTTCGAGGCCGTCAATGTGGAGGCCCAGCAGAATAATCCGCACTCTCTCCTGTGGTGGATGAAACGCCTCATCGCGCTGCGCAAGCGCTTCCGTGCTCTTGGCCGGGGCAGCCTCGAGTTCCTCTCCCCGAGCAATCACAAGATCCTGGCCTTCGTGCGCCGCTTTCAGGATGAATGCATTCTCGTGGTGGCCAACCTGTCGCGCTTCATTCAGTGTGCGGAGCTGGATCTCACCGCCTTCAAGGGGATGAGGCCCGTCGAGATGCTGGGCCGGACGAAGTTCCCGCCGATCGGCGAGTCTCCTTACTTCCTCACGCTGGGATCCTACGCCTTCTATTGGTTCACCCTGGAGCCGCAGCGCGTGGCCCATCTCGAGGTTCCCAGCCTGGAGGGCGAGCTGCCGGCCCTTGAGGAAGGTCCGTGGGAACATGTCCTCCACGGAACCGCGCGGGAGGCCCTGAACGACATCTTGCCGGCTTACCTCCAGCGGTGCCCGTGGTTCCAGGGAAAGGCACGGCAAATCGAGGCGACCATGATCCTGGAGACGATTCCGTTTGCGTACGGCACCACGGACGCTCAGATCGCCTTGGTCCAGGTCGAGTACAGCGAAGGCGACTCGGAAACCTATCTGCTCCCCTTCGCGTTCGCTCCAGGCAAGCAAGCAGAGGAAGTGCGGGCCACGCTGCCGCACGCGCTGATCGCTCGTCTCCGGGTGCCGAACAAACGGGGCAACCCAGAAGACAATCTCGACGGGCTGCTCTACGATCCGGTGGGTGAGAAAAGCTTCGCGGAGGCCGTCGTGGAGGCGGTGGCTCGGCGGCGGCGCTTTCGACGCGCGGGTGGAGAACTGCTGGCCTACCCAACGCGGGTGTTCCGGCAATGGCACTCCCCGGCTGAGCCCGTTCCAGAGCCGGCCTTGCTGAGAGCCCAGCAGAGCAACACCTCCGTGGTCTACGGGGATCGCTTCATTCTCAAAGTTTTCCGGCGCCTCGAGGAGGGCATGAATCCCGAGCTCGAAGTCGGGCGCTTCTTGGCCGAGAAGACGTCTTTCACCCAGGCGCCGCCTCTGGCGGGCGCGCTGGAGTATCGGCGGAGTTGGGGGGAACCGATGACCTTGGCCGTCTTGCACGGTTTGGTGCCCAACCAGGGAGATGCCTGGCAGCTTACCCAAGACAGCCTGGGCCGCTACTTCGAGCGCGTCCTGGCGGGCCAGATCCCGGCACAGGACCTACCGGTACCGCAGCAGCCCCTGGTCGATCTTGTGGAAGGCGAAATTCCGCGCTGCACCCAGGACGTGATTGGTTCCGACCTGGAATCCGCCCGACTCCTCGGTCAACGGACCGCGGAACTTCATGTCGCCCTCGCTTCCGTCACGGCGGATCCTGGTTTCGCACCCGAACCCTTCACGATCATGTATCAACACTCGCTCTACCAATCGGCGCGGACCCAGGCGCGCCAGGTGTTTGAGTTCTTAAGCCAGCAGCTGAAGGACCTGCCCGAGGCGGCGCGGGAGGATGCTCAGCAACTCTTGAGCCTGGAAGGAGAACTCCTCAAACGCGCCCGGTCGATCCTGGAGCAGAAGATCACGGCGCTGCGGATTCGCTGTCATGCGAACTATCATTTGGGAGAGGTGCTCTTTACCGGCAAGGATTTCGTGATTCTGGATTTCGAGGGCGATCCGAGCCGTTCCAGGAGCGACCGGCGCCGGAAACGCTCCGGGCTCCGCGATGTGGCGAGCATGCTCCACTCCTTTCACTACGCGGCCCTCTCCGCCCTGAACAAAGGGAGTGTGCGGCCCGAGGATAGGGTCCCTCTCCAACCCTGGGTCCGCTCGTGGCACCTCTGGGTCAGTGTCGCCTTCGTGAAAGCCTACCTGCAAGGGGCTTCCGAGGCCGCCTTCCTGCCGAAGACCCGGGCCGAACTGGGCGTGCTGCTCGATTTCTATCTCGTGAAAAGAGCCTTGCAGGATGTGCACGATGAGCTGGAGAATTCTCCCGACCGGGTGCGTATCCCCCTTCAGGGGCTGCTCCAAGTCTTGCAGGCCAGCCACTGATTGGTCTGCTTCCCGGTCACGGAAAGCTTCCCGCATGGCGCCACACGCGTGCGCCGTGCTCGGCCAGGCGGGCAAACTCCTCCGCGGACAGCGGCGCCGCCTCCAGCACCGTGAGATTCTCTTCCAGCTCCCCGCGGTTGTCGGGAGCCATCAGAGCCACCGTCACGGAGGGCGTTTGCAGGGCGAAACGATACCATGCGGGAGCCGGCGGCGGTACATACCCGGCCGGGTCTTCGGGAGTTCCCCGCAGCAGCGCCCCCCAGCGCAAGCAAGTGTACACGACGACGGGCAAACGCTGGGCATCGGTAACCGGAAACACTTCCGTTTCGGCCCCGCGATGGGCGGCGTTGTAGCGGATCATCAGCAGGTCAAGCAAGCCGCTGCGTGCCGCCTCGGCCGCCAGCCGGCGCTGGTGGCTGGTCAGGCCGAGCAGGCGAACCTCCCCGGAGCGCTGGGCCGCACGGCAGAACTCGAGTGCGCCTCCCGGCCCGATGAGCTGCTGCCATTCCGCCGTTTCTTCGACGTAATAGAACGTCAGGACATCGATATAGTCGGTGCCCAATGTGTGCAAAATCTGGCGCAGCTCCGGACTGGCCTCCAGCGCCGTGCGCGCCTCGAATTGCACGCACAGCAGGATCTCGTGCCGGCGTGCTCCGAGAACGGCGATCGTCTGACTCAGGGCATCGGGTGTGCCGCACCAGTTGAGGAAGTTGACCCCGCGCTCCAGCGCGTATTCCACGTCACCGCTCGTGAGGTTCGATCCGCCGCGGGTCGCCAATCCCAGCCGGCAGACACGAAACGAGGAACGAGGAACGAGGAACGAGGAATGAGAACTGGGCACGGAGAGCCACGCATGAAGATGTTGCTCCCTCTCCGCTACCGCCGCTCTCCGCCCTTCATCGTTCATCGTTCCTCGTTCCTCGTTCCTTGTTGTACTCGTGCTCGAGCTGCTGGGTGAGTTCCTCCAGCCGATCCATCAAGCGGCGCGGCGGTCGGGGTGCGTGCGTGGCCAAGGCATAGGCGGTGAGCAGCGGCAGCGCCACGGTCGAATCGAGATAGCAGGTCACGGTATCGGGCAGCTGTGCGGGATCGACCTTGCCCCACGTCATCGCCTCCTGCGGCGTGGCGCCGCTGAGGCCGCCGGTATCCGGACGGGCGTCAGTCACCTGGAGGAAATAATCGTGGCCGCTCTCGGGCAAACCGAGCACTTCCTGAATCTGCGGCTCGGTCTGCAAGATGAAGTTCTTGGGCGAACCGCCTCCGAGGATGAAGACGGCGCTGCGCCCGAGCTTCTTCGCCGCGTAGACCAGGGCGGCCGACTGATTGACATCCCGGAGCGGATCGATGCGGAGCGCCGAGCCTTCCAATTGCAGAGCCGCCAGGTTCATGCCGATGGAGCTGTCGCCGGGAGAGGAGGTGAAGATCGGCACTCCATAGCGGTAGGCGGCGGCCAGGAGGCTGCGTCCTTTCCGGCCCGTTTCGTCCTCCCGAGCAGCCAGGTACTTGCCCACCAGGTAATGGAATTCGGCGGTCCCCAAGGTGTGCTGAAACGCCTCCCCCCGGCACAGGGTGCGGTAGAAGCGATCCGTGCCGAGGAGGTTTTCGTAGTCGAAAACAATGTCGTAGATGCGAATGACCTGGTGGGCGCGCAATTGCAAATCGTCGAGTCCAGGGCGCGCCTGGTGCAGGTCCATGTCGAGGGCAAAGTGGGTGTCGTGGTAGAGGTT
>JBGQLF010000872.1:0-5324 GCA_041499985.1 Gemmataceae bacterium | reverse complement strand
GGACGCTTGTGGCTACGTGAGATCGCTTTGTCCTCACGCTAGGCCGCTGGGGCAGGTTGGTACTGGACCGGTCTGCGCCACAACCACAATCCCAGCAGCAGGCCCAGGACGACAAGCAAAATACTCACATTGCTCTCGAACGCCATCGGCCGGGGATCGCTGCGCAGTAATTCGTTGATGTACCGGTGGATGCCATAGCAGAACATCAGCAGGGCCATCACCTCGCCATCATGACGGCGGAACGGGTAGTACGCCGTCAACAGCAAGAACAACAGGATCATGCTGATCGATTCGTAAAGCTGTGTGGGATGCAGCCCCAGAGTCCGTGGCTTGATCACGGGAAGAGCGACCGGCGTCTTGTCCTTGTCGTGCAGAACCGTGAGCTGGAGATCGGACTTGCCGCGCGGCCAGGTCGAGGCGTCGGCCAGGTAGGCGGACAGATCGGCGGCACTGCGGATCTCCTGGCCATCGGCTTCGACGATGGTATCGCCGGCCCGCAGGCCACTGGCCTCGGCCGGTGACCCGGGCTCCACCGCGCTCACACGTGCCGGCTCTTCGTTCCGAAGCGTGAAGCCGGCGGCGGTCTGGTAGCCCGCTTTGACCAGGACAAAACGCGGTGCGGCGGCCAGGGGAAAGCCCACCGCCGGGCAGCTGCTACAGGCGATGGCACCATAGCAGCAGCCATTGAGAAAACAACCGATCCGCCCCAGGCACAGACCGACCGCCGTCGCCGGGGCAATAATGTCGGCCAATTTCCACGTCGAGACCTGGTGCTTCCGTAGCACGAACAGGTAGGCCAAGACATAACCCGCCAGCCCACCGAGCACCGAGCCGTACAGTACTAGACCGCCGTCCCAGATGCGGAAGAACTGCCACAACGGCAAATCATGCACGATAAGGAAGGTTAGTCGGGCACCAACAATGCCACCGACGAAGATCCAGATCGCCAGATCCTGAATGAATTCCTTGGCGATGCCTTCTTGCTCGGCCCGACGACCCGCCAACCAGGTGCAGATCACAAAAGTCAGAAATAACATCATCCCGAAGCCGTAAATCGGGATCCCGTCCGGGGTCCAGTCCGGGATATGGATCGGGATGCGAAACAGTACTTGTTGCATCAGAACTCGCCGCGTCTAGGGACCTGGAAACATCGCCGCGGACGTGCGCCGGCGCCCTTCTCTCAGGATAGTGCTTCCACTCAGGGGGTACAACCGCAGCCGCCAGCGGCGCCATCCCTCGCTGGCGCTGCCGGCAAGCCAAGATCCTGAAAAGCCGACGAACCTAGGCCACGCGCACTCAGACCAACGGTCACAAAGGCGAGCGGTCGAACTCTCCCTTGCGTGCATCGCTGGGGCGGAACTCGGTAGTATCGATCAGTGGGGGCACGGACGGTTGCAGAGGAATGACCGGCCAACTCCTCGGCGGCACCCCAGCCGTGGCTGGCTTGGCAGGCCCCACGGAAGCCGGCGGTCCGGTCCGGGACTCTTGCTCTTCCGACTCGCTCGCGACGCTGCCCAGAGTCATGGGTTGTCCAACCGAGGTACACTTTCCCGACTGGCAGCATGCGGGACAGCCGGAGTTGTCGAAATCGACGGCATAGGGCATGGTGGCCGGAAGGTCCTTCACGTCCTCCAGGCAGGGCGGCATGACCCGGTAAGCGTCCTCTTGCGAATCGACGGCCAGGGGACCAACCGTCAGAGCAATACCTTCCCCGCAGAGTCGGGATGACGTCAGCGTCAGCGTACTCAGGTCAATCACTTCGGCTGGGACGATCTCCGGGACCTGGGCGAGTGGTGTCGCCCGTTCGGAACATGGTTCGGCGCCCACGCCGATCCCGTAAAGGCGTTCGGTCTCGACCCCCGCGGAAGTGGGACAGTGGCCGTTGTCCTGACCGACCCACGGCGGGTCGAACCGGAGAAGCGGATCAACGCCTTGCCCACATTGGGAGGCTTCGATGGCATAAAACGCCAGCGGGGAATCGGGATGCCGCTGGCAGAAATCCGCAGCCCAGTAGATTCCCATGGCCACAAACACGGTCAGCGTCAACCCGCTCCAGAACACTTTTCGCATCATCTTCTTCCTGCTCCAGGGAACGAGGCCACCGGACGGGAACCTGTCCTTGTCACCGGGCCTTCTCGGTGGGGCGCAGCTGGCAGCTGGAGACGGCGGCCCGAGACCAGGCCAAGCGAAAGTGCTCCTCCGTCTCCGTGGGGGCAGGAATATAGCGAACTGGACCAAGTTGTACCAGAGCAGCTGAGTGACTGCGGCCGAGATCGTTGTGCGGGGCCCAGCCATTGTCGGCGCCGGGCCAGCCTGGCCCGGGAGTCGCCTAGAATAGGAGTAGCGAAGACAAGGGCGTTGCGGAAAGAGGCGGGAAGTTTAGCGCTCGGGGCTGAACCTGGCACGCTTTCGCCGCATCTAATTGAAGGAACGAGTTTTCAACTTGGCGAGGCACTCCGGGTGGGTAGAGCTCCCAGCCGTTTAGGGGTGCCAGGTGGGTCGAGTTCTTGGCAAACTAGAGAAATTAGTTAGCCGCTTGACGCCAGCCTTGCGATGGTAGATGATACGAGTCAGCCCTGTCGGCGGGAATGCTAGCGCCGCTCAGCTCGAGGGAGTGGAGTGCGCCACTGCTCAGCTTGGGTCGGCACGAACGTCGGCATGTGAACCTGACTCTGGTCTGCCGCGCTCGCCGCTAGATTTCCCCTTCTGTGTAGGCTCGTTTCAATGGGCTGGTTTTGATCCGGCCTGGAGGTGACCAACGGTACCAACGGTAATCAGCCTCGACGCTGCTCGCCGCGCGTTCAGCCGGGCCTCCGGGATGGGATCGCACTCGCTGAAGGAGGTCCTTTGAACATCGCAACGGTGAGAAGTGTGCCGACCCCCTCTGCGGCGGTCGCCGTTCAACGTGCTCTGCTGTGCGCCCGAGTGGCCGCGGACAACAAAGCGCGGAATGTGCTTGTCCTGGACCTGCGCGGCATTACTCCCCTGTACGACTTCTTCATCTTGGCCACCGGCACCAGTCGGCGGCAAAACCACACGATCGCGGAAGAGATCGACGCGGCTCTGCATGCGGAGGGCGAGGTTCGGCTTGGCATTGAGGGCTACGAAGCCGGCAAGTGGATTGTCCAGGATTACGGCGACCTGGTCGTGCACGTGTTCGATCCAGATGCCCGGACCTACTATGGTCTGGAGGACTTCTGGGCCGATGCTCCCCATCTCGACTGGGAGCGGCACTAAGCAACCGCTGCGCCTCGGCAAGAGGCCTAGCGCCGTCGCGAATCCTCGCCGCTGGGAGCGCCGGATTCTAATCCATCGCTCATGCAGCCGATGGCGTCGTCAACGCCAAGGACGACGTTGGTCGGTCCGGGATGTTTTTCCCCCTGATTGGGGGTGGCCAAGGTTGCCGCCCTTGGGCCTCGGGAAGCACAGGATGGCTGGCCGGGTGGTCTTTCCTGTCCGTGGTCGATCACCCGGAGAGCCGGGGACGATCCCTCTTCCATGAACCTCCTCCGACTGCTACAGCAGACGTTTCGAGCCGCTTTAGCCGAGCTCGTGGCCGATCCGACACCGTATGTGGCGATGGTCAAGCCGGTGCAGGATGCGCGGTTTGGCGACTACCAGGCCAACTGCGCTATGGCCCTGGCCAAAACCCTGGGGAAGAAGCCGCGCGAGGTCGCCCAGGAGATTGTGCAACGCTTGCACCTGGGCGCGCAGCTGGAGCCACCGGAAATCGCCGGTCCGGGGTTCATCAATCTGCGTCTGCGCAAGGACTGGCTTGCCAGCCAGATTCAGCAGCTGGCGCGCGACGAGCGCCTCGGCATCGAACCGGCTGCGGCGCCGCGCACACGGGTCATCGATTACAGCTCACCGAATGTCGCCAAGCCGATGCACGTGGGTCACCTGCGCAGCACCATCATCGGCGATGCCCTGGCCCGGTTGTTCCGCTTTCTGGGCGACCGGGTGCTCAGCGACAATCACCTCGGCGACTGGGGCACGCAATTCGGCATTCTCCTCTATGGCTACAAGCACTTTCGCGATGACGAAGCTCTCCGTACCAATCCGGTGCGCGAGCTGGTCCGGCTCTACGTCCACGTGCGCGATCTCATGAAGGCGAATGAGGACGACCCGGCCGAAGAGCTGGCCAATCCCATTGCCGAGGCGGCCCGGCAGGAGACCGCGAAACTCCACGCCGGCGATCCGGAAAACGTGCGCCTCTGGCAGATGTTCATGCCCTGGTGCCGGGAAGAAATCGAGCGCATCTATCAGCGCCTGGATGTCCACTTTGATTACACACAGGGCGAGAGCTTCTACAACCCCGTTCTCCCCAGCGTGGTGCAAAGCCTGGTCGAACGGGGCCTGGCGCAGCCGAGCGCAGGCGCGCTCGTCATTTTCTTTGGACCCGAGGAGCCCCCCGCCCTGGTGCGCAAGAAAGACGGCGCGTTTACCTACATGACGACGGACCTGGCGACGATCCGCCATCGTGTCGAAAATTGGAACGCCGACAGCATGCTCTACGTGGTCGATTCCCGTCAGGCGCTGCATTTTCGCTACCTCTTCGATGCGGCTCGGCGCTGGGGCTATGACCGGGTGGCGCTGGAGCACATTTCGTTCGGCTCGGTGCTGGGACCAGATCGCAAGCCGATCAAGACGCGCGAGGGCGGTGCCGTCGAGCTCGGGCAGCTGCTGGACGAAGCCGTGGAGCGAGCGGCCCGGGTCTATGAGCAATCGCGCCAGGAACGGCTGGAGCGCGGCGAGGACGTTCCGGAGCTAAGCGCGACCGAGCGGCAGCACATCGCCGAGATGGTGGGGCTCGGGGCGGTCAAGTATGCGGACTTGTCGCAGAATCGCACGACCGATTATGTCTTTAACTGGGACAAGATGCTGGCGATGGACGGCAACACGGCGACGTACATGCAGTATGCCTATGCCCGCATTCGTAGCATTTTTCGCAAGGGTGAAGTCGACGCCACGCGCTTCCGTGAGCAACCGCCTGTGGTCGTGCTCCAGGAGCCTCAGGAACGCGCGCTCGCGCTGGAGCTGCTGCGTCTCGGGGAAGCGCTCGAGATTGCCGCCGCCGAGTACAAGCCCAGTGCGATCACCGCCTATTTGTGGGATCTGGCGAAAAGTTACAGCGGCTTTTACCAGCAGTGCTCGGTCCTGAAAGCCGAAACGCCCGAACTGCGGCAGAGCCGACTGCTGCTCTGCGACCTGACAGCGCGGACCATCCAGCTCGGCCTGCACCTGCTCGGCATCCGGACGGTGGAGCGGATGTAGCCTCTTGGGAAGTCCGTCATTTTCTCCTCTTCTGACTTGCTTGCCGAGAG